>JAZNMO010000213.1:0-27824 GCA_045579665.1 Lachnospiraceae bacterium | reverse complement strand
TGATTCCAAGTCCAGTTAAACTGGCTTGTTTTCCGTTTTGTATGTTTCCATACTTTACTGTTTTTAGGTTTTGTTCTCTGAACAATTCTTTATTAAGAATTTTCAGGGTTGCATTACTGTTTATTTGTCAAGGTTCTGTTTATATCATGTTGCTCATATATTTGACGCAACTCTGATATAATATCACATTTTGTCATCTTCTGTCAAGCAGTGTTTATAACTTATTTATCAAATCTGAACTTTTAAGTTTGCACCGCTCTCAGCGACGAATGTTATCTTATCATCTCATAAATAGAATGTCAACCATAAATTGTTGCTTTTTTCTACATTTTTTAATATTCGAAAAAGCCCTTATAAAAAGGGCTTTTTAGCAACACACTATCCATCATTTTATTAAATTGTTGGAATTATTTCACATTTCACAACAAAACATTTAAAACTACTCTTCCATTATATAATTCATCTCTTCTATCGAATTTCCGTAGCTTTCTTTCGTTAAAAACATATTATTCAATCCACACCAGCCGATACCATCTGCTTCATATTTATTCTCTATACATATCTTAGGATTACCTGCATCCTCCATATAAACATCCTGCACTTCCTGAAACGTCATATATACCGTATTCTCCGGTAAAATTGCATGTGCTAAAAGAACATGTCCATAGTTTTCTCTACGCAATATACAATGTTTTAATGTAAAGTATGCTTCTCCTCCATAAGGTTGAAATTCCACATCATGCACATAAATATTAGGAGTATAACTTCGCGATATTAATTCACTATCCTCTATATAAATATGTTGCTCACCCCAGAGTCCAATTCCAAAACAGGCTGAAGTCTCCGATATAATACTACAATTCTGAAAAAGAGTTGTCTTACCTCCATACTGCTCCTTATCAATGTGAACAGCATACGCCTGCCCTACGTCATAGCCGGGTTCTTCTCCTAAAAGTGAATGTATTGTCAAATTACGAACTGTTCCTGACGCCATGTCCAAAGGCGGGTTCTCATAAGAATCACCTGTATACTGTATAATACAGCCCTCACGCTGTGTTCCCTCCAAGGTTATTGACTTCTCATAAATCTTCACGCTTTCATAGTACACACCCGGCATAATTCTTATGATATCACCACTCTTTGCTGCATCCACCGCTTCCTGAATTGACAAAAAATCTCCTGTGCCATCTTGTGATACAATATGTGTTTCTGTAAAAGACTCTTCACTCGCTTCCGCTTGCGTCTCTGCGCTCTTAGCTTCGCATATAATTCCCTCAAAGCAAATCAAGATTACCCCTATATATGCAAAAAACACCCCGATATGTCTCTTTTGCATATGTTCTTACCATATCAGTACGACCTCTGCCAGTACTGTTCTTCTTTCTATTGATTATTATTAATAAAATCCAACAGCTCTGCCTTACTCTTAGCGCCTACAGACATGGCGGTCTTCTCGCCGGCCTTAAATAAAACGAGTGTAGGAATTGACATTACCCTGTACTTCATAGCCAGGTCTCCTGCCTCATCTACATTAACCTTGCAAATCTTAACATCTGTCAATTCCTTTGCAAGTTCATCTATAATAGGTGCAATCATCTTACAAGGTCCACACCAGTCAGCCCAAAAATCTACCAAAACAGGTATCGACGACTGCAATACCTCCTGTTCAAAATTATCTCCATTTAAATGTAATACTTCCATCCTCGGTCCTCCTTTTTCTTTTTTTCTACATTAAGTATACCCTATTTTCAGAATAAAATATACTACTTAGAATAAATTCATATTATTAAGTATCAAAGCCGCCCCGGAAATCATCAACATAACAATTACTATTTTCTTTACCACTCTCTCATTTAATACCTTACCGCTCTTAATTCCAATCAACAGACCAAGCAGCATAAGCGGAAACAGCATCACCGCCTGACAAAGTACCTCTATATTAATAATTCCAATCCCACTGTAAACAATGATTCGAAATGTATTTTCAACGATAAATACCATGCAGATATTTGCTTTAAACTCCTGACTGTTATCCGTCACACGACCTATGTAAGCAGCAAGCAATGCACCGATTCCATACAGACCGCATAACACTCCTGACAAAATGCCAATCACTGCAAGTACTGTCTTTGACTGCTTAAACTTCTTTTGCTGCATATCCCGAAGCAGCATTTCACAGCCTACTGCAATTATCACAAATCCAAATACCACTTTGATTGCCCCTGCATCAGTGTTTTTCAAAAGCAGAATCCCCGGAATATTTCCTAACAACACTAATACCGCCAACGGAAGGCATACCTTCCACTTAATATTCTTACGTTCTTTCCATGTAATGACGAGATTAGCAGGATATCCTAAAATCAACTCCACAGGTGATATATTAATATTATTTGCACCAAAGCTTAGTATTGTAGAGAATACCAACGTATTTGCAAATCCACACAATCCCTTCACGAAAAAAGCACATAATGTTGCAAGCATCCATAATAACATCCAAAAGTCCTCCACAATAAAATAATCGAGTAGATTTCTCCACCCGATTATTTTATAAAATGTTTTCTTATGAAAAGCAAGTAACTTTCGACACTATCATTCTTTTTGCACGTAATCTGTTTATTTCTTATCACCTGAAAGCTTTATCACTTGAATAATGACCGTTGGAGCCAAAGCAAGTAAAGCAATCTGACCAAGCTCCATCGCCGACAATGTTACAACACTGAATACGGAATGCAAAAACGGTACAAAAATAACCAGTGCAAGCAATACCAAACCACCCGCAAACGCCAATACACTGTACATATTCGTCATAAGTCCCAGCCTGAAAATAGACTTATCACTTCTGCAGTTAAAGCCATGGAACAACCTCGCAAGCGTTAAAGTTGCAAATGCCATAGTTGATGCAAGTGCAGGACTTGTTTTCAAACCGATATGATATGCCAGCATCGTAGTGATTGCAATCAAACCGCCTTCTCCAAGAATCTTCAATAAGAAATCTTTCGTTAAAATACCCTTGGACGGGTCTCTTGGCTTTTCCTGCAACAGCTTCTCATCTGCCGGCTCCATACCGATAGCAATCGCAGGAAGAGAATCTGTCAAAAGATTCATAAACAGTAAATGCACCGGAGCAAATGGTACTGCCAGCCCCATTACGGAAGTATATAATACCGATAAAATACCGGCCGTATTACCCGATAACAGAAATAAAATCGCATTCTTAATATTTCTATATACATTTCGTCCATTGGCAACCGCCTTAATAATGGTAGCAAAATTATCATCCGATAAAATCATTGCTGCTGCATCCTTGGAAACCTCTGTACCGGTAATTCCCATTGCTACACCAATATCAGCCTTTTTCAATGCAGGCGCATCATTTACACCATCTCCTGTCATGGCAACGATATTTCCTCTTCTCTGCCATGCCTCTACAATACGAATCTTATTTTCAGGGGAAACACGAGCATATACGGAAATTTTTGCAATCTTCTCATCCAGCTCATTGTCCGACATTGCATCCAATTCTGCGCCTGTTAATGCCATGTCCCCTTCCTCGAAGATACCGATTTGTCTTGCTATCGCTACCGCTGTTATCTTATGATCCCCTGTTATCATCACTGGTCTGATACCTGCCATCTTTGCATCCGCAACTGCTGCGACAGATTCCGGTCTTGGAGGGTCTACCATCGAAATCAGACCTAGGAATGTATAGTTACACTCTGTCTCCAAAGATAAAACTTCATCTGATTCCTTATAAGCAAATGCCAATACACGAAGACCGTTTTCGGAAAACCTCTGATTTTCCTTTAAAATACGCTCCTTTTCCATATCTGTCATAGGACGAATACCCTCGGAATAGCGTATCCATTTGCATCGTTCTAGCAGGACATCCAAAGCCCCCTTAGTGAGTATGGTTTCCACACCATGCAGGCGATACTTGGTACTCATCAGCTTTCTATCCGAATCAAAAGGAACCTCCTCTAATCTGTCCAGCGCTTTACGAATCATATCCTCATGAAAACCTGCTTCCTCCACCACAGACCCCTGCTCCGTTCTCACTGCACGAAACATTTCAAGTAACGCATATTCTGTAGGGTCTCCGATACCCTTTCCATCTGCAATCGTAGAATCATTATTTAAAATTGCATTGTACAACAAATAGCGCTGTGTCTGCTCTGTTACGTCCATTTCCTGCGGTGTCATCAACTTTCCATCCACATAAATCTGCTGCACTGTCATTTTATTCTGTGTGAGAGTTCCCGTCTTATCAGAACAAATTACAGAAACACACCCCAAGCTCTCTACTGCCTTGAGTTGCTTGATAATGGCATTTTCCTTTGCCATCTTTTGTGTACCAAACGCCTGCACAATGGTCACAATAGAGCTTAATGCCTCCGGAATCGCCGCAACTGCCAATGCTACTGCAAACATCATAGAATCCAGCATAGGCATCTGCCTGTAAAGACATAATCCAAATACCAAAGCACTGATTATCATAATCAATACAGCCAACTTTTTACTAAACTGATCCAGACTTTCCTGTAACGGTGTTTTTCTCTCCTTTGCCGCATTCATCAGTCCTGCAATCTTACCAAGCTCAGTCTCCATTCCGGTTGCTGTCACCAATACCAATGCACGTCCATAAGTAACAAGACTTCCCGAATGCACCATATTATTGCGGTCTGCCAAAGGAACCTCCCCCTCCAGCACTGTATCAGACTTATCTACATTGGTAGATTCACCTGTCAGAGAGCTTTCATTTACCTGTAAAGAATAATTGTTCAGGATTCTGCCGTCTGCCACAATCATATCTCCTGCTTCAAGCAAGACAATGTCACCCGGTACCAGCTCTCTTGAAGGAATTTCCTGCTTACAGCCATCACGGATTACCTTTGCATTTGGTGACGATAGCTGCTTTAAACTATCCAACGACTTCTGCGCCTTAACATGCTGAACCGTTCCTAATACCGCATTCAACAGCAATACCAGTAAAATAACAATCGTACTCTCTATATTTCCTGAAAATAGTGAAATGGTTGCTGCAACAATCAAAATAACTACCAGCAAATCGCAAAACTGTTCTAGGAAAACCTGCGCAACACTTTTTTTCTTCTCCTCCTGTAATATGTTCTCTCCCTTCACAGCCCGAATCTGCTCTACCTGTGCCTTAGATAAGCCCTCATCCGACACACCAAATTCTTTTTTGAGTTCCTCTGCATTTTTCATCCAATTTTCTTTCATACACTTATCTGCTCCTTTACCTTCTTATCATCTTTTGTATAATAAGAGTTTTCGCATACAAAAAGAGACTCTTATTATACATTCATACAATAAAAGTCTCGTTCCTTACCCAGTGTACTATCCGGTTATCCCGACTCAAAGCCTGATAACGTGATGACGAAAAGCACAACATCTGCCAACTGACAAATGTGAACTACTCCCTAATATTGTGGTTATCTTAGCACCCGCCCCTTCTCTGGTCAATACCATTCGCGGCTTCTTTACTAAATTTTAACCATTTATAGGAAATATATTATTTTTTCTTAAATCTAATTTCTGTTTTGAACAGCTTCCTGCAGTTTCTCTGCAAGTTTGCGCATCTGCAGACGGTCCACCTTACAAATCTTACGATCATAGGTATAAAGTCCGTTTACTTCATCCTCCACATCACTGAGCTGTGTATAGATGCAGCCACATACGCCTTTCTTTATCGCCGGAAGAATCATGCTTACATACATATTACTAATCATCTCCGTCAATTCAGCCGTACTGGACGCACTTCCATATCCATAGGTATTGTATTTGCTGTAATAGTGACCTTCTACCACACGGCTGTATCCACCACACTCCGACACAAAGAGAGGCCTGTCCTTTACTTCCAAATCTACCAGATTAAAATAAATATGCTCACTGTCAAAATCACTCTTCTCCTGCCAAAACCACCCTGATGTACTGTCAATCAGGCGACTGTCATCCAAGCTCTTTAGCTTCTCATACATGCTGTCACTGTCAAACTGTCCCCAGCCTTCATTAAAAATAGTATATGCTACGATGCATGGATGGTTATAGAGCTGTGCTACAGTCTGTTCCATATGCTCTTCAAAAATCTTCTTTCGCTTATCCGTTTTCCCTTGTGTATCCTTTCTTGTCTTCATTCCGATTGTCGGCAAGGCTGTATCCATAATAAAAGAATAGCCTCCGTTATTGACCATATCCTGCATCACCAGCATTCCATGCTTATCACAATAATAATAGAATGCCTCCGGCTCTATCTTGATATGCTTTCTGAGCATATTAAAGCCTAGTTCCTTCATTCTTAGGACATCGCGCTCGTATTCCTTTTCATTTGCCGGAAGATAAATACCATCGCTGAAATACCCTTGATCTAACACACCATGCATGAAAATCGGCTTACCATTCAGACATACCCTTTTTACACCGTCCATTTCCTGAATGCCGATTGTCCGTAGTGCAAAATAGGTTTCTACATAATCCTCCTTGGTCCATATCTTCATTTCATATAAGAAAGGTGTCTGCGGTGACCATAATTTGGGTGTATACTGTTTTCCATCTTCGCAGACATGCTCTGACAATTGAATGCGTCCTACATTGCCCACATAGCTCTTCTTAAAGACTTCACCATTGCTCAGCTTAATCTCTACACGGAATCCCTGATTATCCTGTTTATTATAAAGCTGCAAGTCCACACCTTCCATATCAGGCTGCATCGTCAGCTTTTCAATGTAAGAGATTGGTACATTTTCCAGCCAGACACTTTGCCAAATACCGCTGACAGGCGTATACCACATACCGCCTCGTTTTTTACGCTGCTTACCATACGGATAAATCTTGGAAAGTGTATCCGTTACCTTTACTCGTAAATGATTTTGGGCATTTTTCTTTATTTTATCAGTTACATCAAAGGAAAACTCCAGATATCCTCCCTCATGTGAACCTATCAGCTCGTCATTGAGCCAAATCTGCGCTTCCTGATCTACTGCACCAAAATGCAGTAAAAATCTATCCTTGTCCAAAGAAGCCGGTATGGTAAAAATGGTCTCATACTCCAATTCCTTACCTAACTTATGTGCATATTCCGCCAGCATTGCCTGTGGTGGAAACGGCACACGTATCGGAAAACCGTTCAGCTTCCAATTTTCATCCAATACCATATAGGTCTCTCTCTTCATCTGAGGATGAGGGTTCTCTCTCCATGCTCCCTTGCTATCTCTTTCCCCTGCCTGCGTCCACAAATGAAAATGAGACACACGAATCATGACAAAAATCGCATAAAGCACTACCAATAATATAACCGCTACAACAAATGCTGCCGACCAAATATTTCTATTTGGTAAAAAGGAATACGTTCCGTCCTGATTTTCTATCATTTTGGCATTTTTCAGGACAAAAGCGCCAATCATCGGTCCAATGACTCCTGGTACCAAAACCTGTCCGATAATTCGAATCCCCTGGAATCTTCCTGCCATATGCATAGGTGTTTTGTCTCTGATAATCGCACCAAATACCGCCATACCTGCTAAATATCCGCACATCATAAACATTGACCCTATAAATACAGGTATCGGATTGACTGCAAAAAACAAAATCACATATCCGCCCATCAGAATCAGCATACAGGGAATCACACTCTTTTGAAATCCCAGCTGGTCATATAATCTACCGTAAATCACGGTAAAAATCGCTGCAATTACAACAGCCGGTGCCAGTATCATGACATAATTGCTCATATGCAATGTTTTCTCATAATACAAAATCAAATATGGCATATAGGTTTGTATGGAAATTCCAAAAATGGCAAATGCCATAATCACTGCATACAGCATTTTATTATCTCTGATGGTTTTCATACGGAAGCTGTATATCAGATTCTGCCAGTAAGAGGTTGCACTTACTGCATCCGCCACATCAGGACTGGCATCTTCTATCAGAAAAAAACCAGCAATACCAAGTACAAACACTATGCCACCAATAATGCAATAGATAACGGTCCAATTGTCTGCCAACTCCAAATCAAAGCCCATAAAACCGCCAAACACCACCAGCATGGCAATCAACGGCATCATGGCGTTGATTCCTTCTATCCTTCCTCTGTTAGAATCATCTCCCATATCTGTAAGCCATGCATTAAACGCGGCATCATTAGCAGTAGAACCAAAAAAAGTCATAACACAGTCTATGATAATCACCAAGCTTACACCTACTGCCGCTGCTTCTACAGTACCGCCAAAATATGGAGTCAGAATATCCATTCTAATGAAACCAATTGCAAGAATCGTAATACCCCAAATAATATATCCGGCACAAATAAATATTTTCCTCTTGCCGACT
Organism: Lachnospiraceae bacterium; assembly: GCA_045579665.1. Taxonomy (GTDB): domain Bacteria; phylum Bacillota; class Clostridia; order Lachnospirales; family Lachnospiraceae; genus COE1. The sequence goes on along the minus strand of JAZNMO010000213.1, from coordinate 19,478 downwards.
CTATCCGTCAGTGCTCCCATCAGGATGGTAGTCACTGCTGCAGCAACTGCGCTGGCTCCTACCATCAAAGATATGTCAGCTGCTGATGCATGAAACATCTTATAGATAAATATATTGAGATACATATTTTCTACAACCCATGCTACCTGTCCGACCAAACCAAACAAAATCAGCGCAATCCAAAACTTTCGTTTCTGCGTTTTCATAGTGCTAACCATGCCTTTCCTATTATTTTACGTCGACAAAGGCGCAGCAGTCTGCGCCTTAATCAAGCCTATTCTTTATAATTCTTTTCTACATATTCCTTTATTTCGGTACTATCCTCCGGCATTCTTGCGCCTACATAATAGCTACCGTTATTCTCCGAAATACGGATAATTCTACCTTCCAGGCTCTTTTCTGCTACTGCACCAAATTGCTCAATATCAAGGAACACATCCTTACCCTTCATATACTTTACTTCATCGTTCTTTACTATGAATGCAAAACCGTTTGCACTGATATTTTCCATCTTTCCTGAAAAAGAATTTCCGTTTTCTTTTGCCTTAATGGTACATTTATTGTGGAACGGCATACGTGGATATTTTCTTCTATTATAGATTGTAACCTTAGAATTCACCGTTAATCTGCAATCTCCCTTTTCATCTGCCTTTACGGCATACATCGGAACATGCTCCCAGCTATACATGATGTGACCTGCCATAATTCTAAGCTGACAGAACACATTCTTATCCTTTTTGGTTAATAACTCCTGTTTCTTATCTCTCAATGCAATGAATACGTTATTATCCTTGCGGTCTACAACTTCACCTGTGTATTCTAAGGCCTTCACATCCCCATGGGCTTCTACAGTAATCGCTATCTTCATGCCTTCTACAATATCCTGAACTCCCATGAAGCCGCCTACACCAAGCTCCTCCATCAGGTGACCGACTACAACCTCAATATCCTGCGCACTCTTTGCACTTTCTTCAAACTTAGAAATCATAGCCTTTGTGGTATTCTCAGCCTCTGCAATGCTTCCTGTCATAATCGCCATGACATCGCATACCTCTTGCATATTGGAAACCATCGTGGTATTGGAATTCTCTACTTCCTTAACCGCTCTATCCATAACCTGAATATGTTCCTCTAAGCGTTTTGCGTCATTCGTGATATCCGTTACACTTTCATGAACATTGGTAACCTTCTCCATATTGACCTGAATCAAACGTACTGTCTCTCCCACTGATTGGAGCATCTTCTCAGAGGTTTCTTCCAAATGAGCAAGTGCTTCCATAATTCTAGCTGATGAATTCTGCGTACCTGTACTAAGTGCTCTGATTTCATCAGCAACAACCGCAAAGCCCTTTCCTGCTTCACCGGCTCTTGCTGCTTCTATGGATGCATTTAATGATAACAGATTGGTCTGCTCACTAATTTCATCAATAGTTCCGGTTTCATTTTTTACACTTTCAAACTCAGCTTTAAACTCTGCCAGAATCTTTTCTACCTCTGCCGACAGGGAAGCCATTTTATTCGTAATCTCTACTACTTCCTCCAGCTCTACCGAACTGGTATCCGCATGCTCTACGGATGCACCGATTAACGATACCACCTGGTCCATTAAGACTGCAACATCCTTTACCTGATTATCAATAACAGAAGTGCTTTCCATGGATGACACAGTCTTTTCATTTAATACAAAATTATTATCAGACAGCGCCAGCATATCCTTTAATACATCATCTGCACCGTCTTTATTTTCATCAGCAAGCTCTCTTACAACGTTTACACCCTCTACAACCGCATTGCTGGCATTCTTTACCTTATCGACTGTTTCTACAACACGGTCCAAATTCGCCTGCACAGAGCTCATCATTTCTCCGTCGGACTGATTCATATAGTTAATGGACATAATGGCGCTTGCAAAGCAACAAAATACAATACCAAACTGCAATGCAATATGCAGTAATTCAGTCGCACTATCCATGCCCTTCACATTAATTTTATAAATATTACACCAAATTAATGCAATCAAAACAAATATCGCAACCTTTAAAATATATTTTTGGTCTTTATATAACACAAGAATACAAATCAACGGCATAATAAAAACAAACGATAAATTGTCATCTGTGCACGCCATTAATAACATGTAAAACACAGAATATCCATAGGCCAAAACATTGCGATATGATTTGGTATATCCCCCTTTTATTTTATAAACAAGTAATCCAACCAGATATGGTCCCCAGCCATATACCAACATCGCTATATAAAAAACCATAGAGTGGTCTCCGATTGCCACCTTTGCAATGTAGTAAACGGAAACACATGCCATAACTAAAGTCCACGCCAACATTGCACGGGTGTTTGCTTTTTTTGCATAATATTTTTCATCATATCCATTCATTTAAAGAGCACCTCCGAAATCAATACGCTTGTTAATATTCTGTTTATTTTAAGATATAGCTATTATTATTCTACAGCTTTATATTTTTTTTGTAAATATATTCGTTGGAAGTGCAAATAAAAACGCACTAAAAAAGTGCGTTTTGTTAAAAAAATGAAGTAATAAATATTTCTAATCCTATTGCAATCAGAATCCCCCCACCCAATATGGAGGCCTTATTCGAAAGCCTTGTACCAAATTTCTTTCCAATCTGCAGACCTGCAACACAGATAAAAAAGGTTACCACTGCAATGATTAAGGCACATACCAAAGCCATCAGCCAGTCGTATTCAGCAATCGTAAAGCCTACCGACAGTGCATCTATCGAAGTCGCAACTCCCTGCACCATCAATGTTCCAATACTGAGCTTCTTTACCTCTTCTACTTCCTCCTCATTCTTAATGCCTTCCAAAAGCATCTTACCACCTATGTATGCCAGCAATATTAACGCAATCCACGGAATCAGCTTTTCAAAGGCTTGAAAATACTGCAATATGGTATGTACACATATCCATCCAAGCATTGGCATCAACGCCTGAAATCCTGCAAACACACCTGCTATCCCACATACTCTTCCTGCCTTCATCTTACTGTCATTAAGACCATTTGCCAATGATACCGAAAACGCATCCATAGCCAGTCCCACGCCAAGCAGTACGCTGTTCGTAAAAAACACCGCATTCCAATTCATATCACACGTCCTCCTAAGTAACAAGATAAAAAAAAATCCCCGGCATAACCACTTGCTATACCAGAGAGCTACTCCCTCACAGGATATTACTTTGGATAGTTTACCAACTCGCTCATATTTTGTCAATACAAGTGAATTTAGATTTCATATACATTGACAAGTTTTCTGTATTCTTTTATAATATTCAGTATATTAGCATATTTTTTTAATTTACTACATCTGTTGTCAGACCTATCATTTACTAATATTTATTATATTTTGCAGCTTGGCTACTATGCTACGGGCTGCCGTTAAAGAAAGGTTGGTTTATAAGTATGGCAAAAAAGAATGGTGCTCAATCAGTAGAAACAATTGCAGGCAGAAAAATTGTATTATCAGCAGGTGTTGGTAAAACAAATGTAGACGAATTAAAGTGGTTAACCGAAACTGTATTAGCTGAGGCCAAAAGCTGGACTTCTTCAGGTTGGGCATATATTGCAGACTGTTCACAGATGAGTCCTGTTTCTCCGGCTGAAGGCGGTCAATTAGTTGAAATGACAAGACAGTTTGTTGATGCAAATTGTAAGGCTTTCGCTTTTGTAGAGGGTAACTCTCTTATGTTAAAGATTCAGGCACAGAAGAATACACAGCGTTCTGAAACCGGCGTTATGGAAGGTCATTTTGCTACATTAGATGAAGCATTGGCTTGGTTAAAGGATGAGATGAAAATTTAATAGACTATAAATGCCGTACTCCTGAATGGGTACGGCATTTTTTTACAAATCAATTGTCTTAGTTGCAAGCTGTTCGCGAAATCTCACATCATGTTCTACAATCAGCATCGTGGGCTGAAAGGTTTGAATTAATTTCTCTATCTGCATTCGTGAGAATACATCAATATAATTCAATGGCTCGTCCCATATATAAAGATGTGCTGATGTCATCAAAGATGCTGCGATTAGTATCTTTTTCTTTTGTCCTTCCGAATACTCCTCCATATTCTTGGTAAACTGTACTCTGTCCATATCCAGCTGACGAAGAAGTGCGCAGAAAAGGCTCTCATCCAAGTCTTGCTCCTTGCAGAAATTCTTAATATTCCCTTTTAGCTGTGAAGTGTCTTGATTTATATAGGATATGGTTAGATTCGGTGCTGTTTCAATTGTCCCTTTTTCTAACAGATTAACCCCACCTGTATTTTGACCACTCTTAGCTAATATTGCTTTTATCAGGGTAGACTTTCCACAACCATTTTTACCACTTAGAAACAGTCTGTCTCCTTGTTCTATTTCAAAGGTCAGTCCCTCAAAAAGCTGTTCTTTGGCATCTGTATATCCCAAGCTATAATCTCTTACGCGAAGCAAAACCTTCTTATAATGCTGCAAAGGCATAATCTTTAAATCTATTGGTGTTTCAATATCCTGCAACAATCCTTCCTTCTCTTCGATCTCTCTTGCAATCCGATTTTCCATCTGCGTAACCCTGCTCTGCATTTTCTTGGTTTTCGCACCAATATAAGATCTGGTATTCTTAAATCTGTCATGCTCTTTTATCGGATCATAGCCAATCTTAGTGCTCTCGTTCTTATCCGCCCACTCACAGACGCGAGCTGCTGCCTTTTCCAGCTTACTGATTTCTTTCCTATGTTTCTCATTCTCTGCCAAAGAAAACGCATCCTTCTTCGTCTTATTCTCCCACCAGCTCGTAAAATTTCCTGCCTGTACCTCTATGGTGCTTCGATTTAAGACAAGTACATGGTCAATGCAAGCATCCAATAAGTCTCTGTCATGAGACACCAGTATAAATCCTTTCTTTTGTTGTAAATATTGCTTTACTATGTCTCTTGACTCTTTATCAAGATGATTGGTCGGCTCATCTATCAACAAAAAATGGTTCTCCTCAGAAAACAAAACAGCAAGCATTACCTTCGTACGTTCCCCATGGCTTAGTGTATGAAATGGTCTGTAAAGAACCTCTGCATCCACCTTTAATTTATCCAGTTCGCAGATAACACGCCATTCTTCGCAATTTGGTTTTTTCTGGTCCAACCAACCTGACGCACATTCTGACATTTCTTCTTCCGTAAACTGATATGGAAAATAATCAAATATCGTAGTGGATGTAATCATTCCCTGATATTCATGTTCTCCCATCAAAAGTCTTAGAAACGTGCTCTTCCCCTTTCCATTTCTCCCTATAAATCCTAGCTTCCAATTGGTATCTATGGAAAAGGACACATTTTCAAAAATATTGTCGAAGCTCCCTTCATAACAGAAGGTTAGGTTTGTAACATTAATCTGTGCCATATTATTCCTCCTCTAAATAAAAAAGAATCAAATGTTGCCAAATGATTCTAATTATGTACTCAAACCTAATCCCACCTCTTGATACAAGAGTTGCGACCAACCTCACAATGTATATTTTTCCACCAAAAAAGAGAGGTTATGAGAACATAATCCACTTTTGGCAACATGATAAAAAGCGACAACCTTTTGGTGCACCCCTCGCTTATGCGATATTCGTTCATGTTTTCAAAAGTTGATTATCTTCTCATCTTTTCACCTCTCTCTACTAAGATGCTTTTATGATAAAATATTCTGATTCAAATGTCAAATCATAGATAAAATTTCTATTCTTCCATCACACCCAATAACTTATGTAACAGCTGATATAACTGTCCGGCTTCCTCAGGTGAGAGCTTCACACACTGCCCGATTTGTGCAGGAATATTTACTGCCTTATCCTTGAGAGCTTCGCCCTCATCTGTGATATGAATCTCAAGATTCCTCTCATCCTCTTTGGAACGGCTTCTTATAATATAGCCCTTAGCTTCCAGCTTCTTTAACACAGGGGTTAACGTTCCCGAATCCAGATACAAAAAGCCTCCAAGCTCTTTTACATTCATCTGCTTCTTCTCCCAAAGAACCATCATTGCGATATATTGCGTATAGGTCAAATCTATTTCATCTAAATATGGTTTATATTTCCTAACTACTTCCTTTGCACACGCATAAAGCGGAAAACAAAGCTGATTCTCTAATTTTAGGCTATCGTAATTCTTGAAAGACATAGCTGTAATCTCCTTATTGGCATATTCATAAACCTATATAAAATTAATTTATCACAATTAATTCCATAATTCAACGTACTATCCTTTTATGCCTGCATAGCTGCTTCATAAGCTGCTCTAGCCGCTTTTGTAAGCTGGTCTGCACATGAGGCAGGTCTTCTGCCACAAGTAATTCCTCCTAATACTTCTTCAAGCTGTGAGACTGTCATACCATCTACAAGCTTTGGCACAGCCTTAAGATTGCCATTACAGCCACCATCCAAAAACTCAACATTTGTAATTACATCTCCATTGATTTCCAGCTTAATTCTTCTTGCACATACATTCTCTGTCTGATAAATATATTCCATAATATTACCCTTACCTTTCTAATGCTTTCACATTTTAAATTTTTTCGTCATCCTATTTACTCTCTAAGGAGCATCTCAATCCTGTCACGTATCAGCAAAATGTCTGCTGTTGGCTCGTAACGAGCTACCACATTTCCTTTCTTATCTATCAGAAACTTTGTAAAATTCCATTTAATATCGTTACTCTACTACAATAACTTTTTAATACTGTTCTCTATTTTTTCAGGTGTTGTAGTTGGTGCAAAACGCTCCACAACCTTACCATTCTTATCTACCAAAAACTTTGTGAAATTCCACTTAATATTACTTCCAAGCAGACCACCCTTTTGCGACTTAAGATATGTGTATAACGGCTCCTCATTCTCACCATTTACAAAAATCTTCTGAAACATCTTAAAGGTTACTCCATACCTTGACTGACAGAAATCTTCTATCTCTTCCTCTGTTCCCGGTGCCTGATTGCCAAACTGATTACATGGAAAATCAAGAATCTCTAATCCTTTATCCTGATATTTCTCATACAAATCCTGCAATCCCTCATACTGAGGTGTAAATCCACAGCCTGTCGCCGTGTTTACAATCAACAATACCTTCCCCTCATAATCCTTCATACTTATCTCATTCCCATCTGCATCTTTTACCTTGTAGTCATATAAATTCATACTGTCCTCTCTTTCTCCAATATCGGCTTTTGTTTTATTGTTCCAAATTCAATTGCGTACAATCTTTTGTATCAATTGCATTGTACACAATCCAATTGTGCATGTCAAGTTTTTTTTTAAACTTTGCGTTTTTTCAATAGACTTCTATCTTCGATATCCCCAAACTCAAACAAGCGGGCAGGAAACTCCTGCCCGCTTGGGATTGTTAACTTCTTAATCTAAATGTCTTAGGTGCAAACCGATACACCAAGATACCTGCAATGATACAATATAATATACAGAATACAATGGTCATAATACCAAATATAAAAGTAGACATCTTCAAATTGATGAAAAGATATACACAGAAGTAGGTAACACCCATAATGATGTGATATGCACCATTTTTGACTTCTGCATTCAGATTATACGGCTGGAAAAGATAGTATATCGTCAGGTAATGAACAGAAAAGAAAATGCTCATTGCGATAATTGATACCACCAGAATCACATAATTCATATAGGTATCTGTTCCACCCGAAACCCAAAGCATCAGTGCCATCCCGCATCCTATCACTACTGCCGGCAATAGATTAATCTTAACCAACTCTCTTAATCGAATCCAGAACAGCTCCAGAACCAACTTTGGCTTCTTATAAAACGGATAGGTCAGCATGCTGCTGTCACAATTTACAAAAACTGTATTGGCAAATATGGCACCACGATTCATATAATACATGATAAATACAAAATACGGCAGCCATGTCAGCATCATCTCATTAATTACAGACTTAGCCTCCTCTTCAATAAAACATGCCACCACCAATGCCACAATAAACATAGCCGAAACTGCTGCAATCTTCTTAGATGACTTCCATAAAATCTTTCGATGCCTCTTTACAAAAAGGTCATTCATATATTCGAACCCCTTTTTGTTACTTACAATATCCGCATCCACCGAAATCCTCTTTTTATTCTGCTCCTTTACCGCATCCTTAGCCGTATGCAGTGCATTCTGATATTCAATGAGAATCTGATGATATACCTCTCTATAATTAGAAAAACGAATAATCTTATAGACAGATAACAAACCGGTCACAGTAAAAAATGCCATCATTCCCACCGTAATCTGCAAAGGAATCGCAATACCGAAAGCCGGAAGTCCATATGCTGCCAACAGCAATACAAATATGCCACCCCACCCCGGAACACCAATCTTATTCTCACTCATGCCGACACCGGTTTTCTCATAACCTAATAAGAATATCGCCGCCATGCTAAGCTTAATACCGGCGGTTGCAGTTGCAAGAAGAATACACTGCCACCAGGTAAGTCCCATCTGTAAGCCAAAGATAAAACCAAATATCAAAAATCCTATCAATACCTTTAATATGGAATATCCATAATTTACCAAAGCATATTCTTTTGCATTCATACGCATCAGAATCAAAGCATAATATTTATCATTAGACGGATTAAACAGATATGTGTTCGCATAAGAGCCAATCACCATCAAACAGACAAAAATATGTAAAAACACCTGTCTCGCGTCCATACTTTCATATAAAAACGCAGGTAAAAAAATCATTAAAAAGATATAGGTTAGTTTTCCTAAAAATGCCGATAAAAACTCCCACAAGCCGGCAACTGCATAAGCAAAATATTTCAAGCCAACTACACTGTACCACATATCGGGTATCAGCTTCTTAATCAATGGTGTGTGCTTTAGGGAATGAATAATTCCATTCACCCGATAAGTATTCTTCAACGAAAAGGATATTCGCAAGGTTTTAAGCATGATAATCCTCCCTTAATGCAGCAATAATCTTCTCCTTAAAGTCATGACTTCCAAGCTCTGCTCTATCAATGACTTCCAGCTCTCCATTATGTAATAATACAATCTCATCACACAAATCTAATGCCAAATCCATAATATGTGTAGAAAGAATGGTCACTCTGTCTCCCTTCAGAGAACGCAGGATATTCTTCATTTCCTCTGCTACCACTACATCCAGAGAAGTCAGAGGCTCATCCAAGAGCAAAATGTTAGGCTGTGCAATCATATTAATCAGCATCTGCATCTTATTCTTCATACCGTGAGAATAATCCTTAAGCAGTCTGTCTCTATCATCCGGTCCGATTCCCATCATGTCAAAGTACTCATCCAATGGTTTGATGTCCTTAATATATTTGTCATTAATCTCGATAAAGAACTTCAAAAACTCCCTGCCGGTTAAGAACTCCGGTACTGTCGGTGTTGAAAGCACATATCCAATATCCTCAGGTATTACATCACGCTTACCACCATTTTCCTCCAGCCAAAAGCTTCCGGCGTCTGCCTGAATATCATCATTCAGACAGTTAAATAATGTTGTCTTACCTGCACCGTTTCTTCCAAGCAAGCCATAAATCTTGCCGCTTTCAAAGGTGAAATCGACATCCTTTAATACTTCCTTTTTATCATAGCTTTTCGCTATATGTTCCAATACAAATCTCATCTCAATACCTTACCCTTTCTCGCAGTTAACATAATGTATATGTGCTATTGATAACATATTAACGAAAACACAAAAAAATGACAACATCTCTGTTGTCATTTTTAGAAAGTTTTTATATTTTGCACTAATGCTAATCCATACAATTGAGTAACTGAACACTTTAAATCATACCTAAATCTTTCCTATCCTCAGGCATTCCTGAGAACATGCATCGATACATTTGCCACATCGAATACACTCCGGGGATACTGAAATCTCCTTAGGCTCCAAGTTCATAGGACATGCCCTCTTACAAGCCATGCATAAAGTACATTTATCCTGCTGCCACTGTACCTGTACTAAGCTAAATCTGTTAAACCATCCGTAAATTGCTCCCAATGGACACAAGTACTGACAGAATGGTCTGTATACCTTTACTGACAGCAGTAAGATGGCAAGCAAAACACCTAATTTCCAAAAGAACAAGCCGCCAATCTGTGATTGTAGTGCATCATTAGTACTTAATAACGGTATTGCTCCAAACAGAGTTCCTGACGGACATAGGAACTTACAAAATGCAGGTATCTTCACAAATCCTGCGAATAAAAATGCCGAACCTATCAATACCAACCCTACCAGTACCACATATTTTAAATATTTCAGCACGTGGTGAAGGGGTAGTTTCTTTCTCTTACGAAAGAAAGGTATCTTATGCAGCAAATCCTGTACCCAGCCAAACGGACACAACCAGCCGCACACAAATCGTCCCAAAACACTGCCAAAAATAAAGAAAAATCCAAGCACTGCAAAGGGCACTGTAATATTACGTTCATTCAAAGCTGACTGCAACGCCCCAAGCGGACAGGAGCCTACCGCTCCCGGACAGGAATAGCAGTTCAAGCCTGGTACGCAGGCGTATTTAAGCTTTCCCTGATAAATCTTCCCATTCAGATAGCCATACAAATAGCCATTCGTCAGAATGGTATACAATGTCTGCACACCAAGGCGAAGCTTATCTATGCCAAATCTCTTATGTTGTTTCATCTTTTCTTCCCCACTAGCCGATGCCAATACACTCTAAGCAGATGGTTACAGCCTTGCGGTAAATATCCTCAAGCTGTCCGCTATAAGCCCCTAAGGTCAACCATATCGCACCTATGGCAACACCAATTATCCATACTTTATTCTTCCACTTCTTGAAGCAGGTCATAAATCAATGCCTCCCATGAACTCTTATCCATTGCACCAATGGTATATCCTAACACCTCTCCGTCCTGCTTCACAAAAAAGGTTGTCGGTACTGCCGACACTCCTGCTAGCAGATTCTGCGTTAAAGACTCTCCATTCAATAAATGCAGATAATCAGCCTTCGTCTCCCCGATTAGCTCCTTTGCATAATCGATATCCTCCTGTTTTGACTTATCTGTCACGTCTGAGACAATACCAATCATCTGAAACTCTGAAGTATCAAAGGCTGCTGCAATCTCCCCTAGGTCCGGCATCTCCTCTAAACAAGGGTTACAAAAGGTTCCCCATACATTAATCATCGTAAGCTTGGAATTCGAAAAAATGTCACTTGTTACCTCTTCTCCATCCACTGACTTTGCAGTAAAGCTCAAATAATATTTCTCTTCCTCTGTGGACTCTTCGACTACAGTCTCTTCCACTATATCTAAAGAATCAAACTTCCCTGAATATAAATCCTCATTTGAAATCTCTTCCTTTAAACCACAACCGCAAAGCAGCAAGCCCACAAGTGCTATCAATACTGTTTTTTTCATTCTGTCTTCTCCTTTCCGTCATTCAAAGCATATACCGACATTGTATCACAACATCCGTTTCACACCAGAATCCAAATAAAGGTTTCATCATTTCTTAATCATATATTAAGCTTATGCCTCAACTAACTGTAAATCATACAGATTCTTATATAAGCCCTCCTGTGCAAGAAGCTCCTGATGGGTTCCCGACTCATGAATACGTCCCTGATGCATTACCATAATCTTATCCGCATGCTGAATGGTAGACAATCTATGAGCAACCATAATCGTGGTTCTGCCCTCCATCAGCTTCTCCAAAGCGTTGGTAATCAAGCTCTCTGTTTCCGTATCAATATTTGCCGTAGCTTCATCCAATACCAGAATCGCAGGATTATAAGCTAAGGTTCTCGCAAATGACAAAAGCTGTCTTTGTCCTGCTGACAAGGTGCTTCCTCGCTCAGTCACCGGTGCATCATACGCCTCCAGCATCTTTTCGATAAAGGTATCTGCATTGACAATATGTGCCGCCTGCTTTACATCCTCTATGGAAATTTCCTCATTTCTAAGTGAAATATTGCTCTTAATGTCACCTGTAAAAATAAATACATCCTGCTGTACCTGACCAATCGCAGCTCTCAGCACATCCGTATCCACATCCTTAATATTCACTCCGTCAATCAGAATCTCACCCTTCTGCACATCATAATAACGTCCGATAAGATTCAGAATAGACGACTTTCCGGCACCTGTTGCTCCCACGAAAGCCACCTTCTGCCCGGGCTCTATAACAAAGCTGATATCCTTTAGAATGTAATCCTCATCTTCATAAGCAAACCATACATTCTTAAACTCAATTCTACCCTTAATCTCTACAGCAACCGGATTCTTTACATTCTCCACCTGCGGCTTCTCATCCAAGATAGAGAATACCTTCTCCGCAGATGCCAGCGATGACTGCAGGGTACCAAACTGTTCTGCAAGCTCCTGAATCGGCTCAAAGAAGGAGCTGATATAGGTAATAAATACGAAAAGAGTTCCTAAAGAAAGTGTTCCCTCTAACACGGATGCACTTCCCGTACCAATAACCAATACCATGGCAATGACCGAAAGCATATAAATAGATGGTCTGAAAATGGCAAAGGTCATAACCTCACGCCAATTTGCACGATAAAGCTCCTGCGACTTTGTTTCAAACTCCTTAAACTTCTCCTGCTCTCTTACGAATATCTGAATCAATCTCATGCCTGAAATATGTTCAGATAAAAAGGTATTCAACTCAGTAATCTTCTCCCTTGTAATCTGATATGCCTTCCTTGACATATAGCGGAAGAAAAAGGTTAGTACTGTTACAAAGGGTAATAAGGCAAAAGATATCAGTGCCATACGCTTATTAATAGAAAGCATCACAACAGCATAACCGATAATCTTCACAATATTCTTAAAGAGCTTCACTAAAATGGTAGTAAACAGCTCATTAATTGCTTCCGTATCATTCGAAACTCTCGTTACCAGCTTGCCTACCGGTGTAGTGTTAAAGAAATTCAATGACAGGCTATGAATATGAGTAAACACCTCTTCTCTCATGGAAAAGATAATCTTTTGTCCCATCTTTTGAAGCAGCCATGTATTCAAGGCATTCAATACAAAGCCTGCAATCAGCATAGCAAGATAAAAGCCTGCTGCCCAAAGAATACCTGTGAAGCAAAATTGCTTTTTCAATTCCAGCTCCACATCTGTCAACTCGCCATACACGCCTGAAATTGCATCTGCATAAGCACCATTGATATATCTGTCTATGGCATCTCCTATAATAATCGGACGATACAGCTCTACTACAATAATCAGCAAAACCAAAATTGTTGCTGTAAGCATCGTCCATTTATGTGGTTTTAAATAAGTCAGTAAACGTTTCATTACAGCATTTCCTTTCTTGCTTCTAACTGTTGCTTCTCAAACATATCAGCATAAATACCGCCCAATGCAACCAAGGACTCATGATTGCCAATCTCCTTGGCCTCACCATCCTCTAATACCATGATGATATCTGCATTCTGTATCGTAGAGATACGATGTGCAATTAAAATCGTAGTCTTGCCTGCACGGTTCTCCTTCAAGTTATGCAGCAGCTTCTCCTCTGTATCTGTATCTACAGCCGATAACGCATCATCCAATATCAGAATCGGCGCATCCTTCATAATTGCTCTCGCAATAGAGCTTCTCTGCTTCTGACCACCGGATAAGGTCACTCCACGCTCACCAACAATCGTCTCATAGCCATCAGGAAACGCCACAATATTGTCATGAATACAGGCAATTCTGGTCGCCTTGGTAATCTCCTCCATATCTTCTTCATCCACACCAAAGGCAATATTGCTCTTTAGTGTATCAGAAAACAGGAAGTTATCCTGTGGTACATAGGCTATATTCTCACGTAGGGTTTTCAGAGGGATTGTATTCATATCCCGTCCGTCCACCAGAATCATGCCGGGCTTTGTATTATATAAATGTAACAATAAATTTACCAGCGTTGTTTTACCATTTCCCGTTTTACCTACAATGGCAAGAGTTGTCCCTGCTGGAATATGAAGATTAATATCCTTTAAGGTCGGCTCACTCTGGCCCCTGTGAATAAAGGTCAGATGATTGAAGGTCAGCTCTCCTCTGATATGTGTAACATCCCTGCATGACTCGCCATCTGCAATCTCAGGCTCTTCTTCAAATACTTCTCTGATACGTTGAATTGACGCCCCACCCTGTGAAAAAAGATTAATCGAATCACCACAGGCAAGCATTGGCCACACCAGCATACCAATATACTGATGAAATGCCACAAAGCGTCCCAAAGTAATCTCACCATTTAAGGCTAGCCAGCCGCCATACACCAGAGTAATCAGACTGGATAAACCAATAATCACATCCAAAAGCGGCATCACAATTGCTTGAAGTCTGGCAATGGCAAGGTTCTTCTCCATCGTCACTTCATTTGAACGCATAAACTCACGAAGCTCACTTCTTTCTCTTACAAATGCCTTAATCACACGAACGCCAGAAAAGCTCTCCTGCACAAAATCCGTCAGATTAGAAACCGCCTCTTGACGTTCCTTATAACGCTTATGTATGATTTTTCCATAATAAATCTGTCCAAACAAAATAATAAGCATCGGAATAATGGCAAGCAAGGTCAGCTTCACATCTACATAAATCATCATCTGCCCAATGACCATAACTGTCATAATCGTAGCATCAAAGGCAGAAATAACCGCAGGACCTATCGACATTCTGACTGCATTCAAATCACTGGTAAAGCGTGTCATCAAATCCCCTGTCTTGTGCTCGTTATAATATTCCACGCTCATTTTCTCCAAATGGGCAAACATATCATTACGAATCTCCTTCTCAATGGAACGTGCGGCGCCAAATAAAAAGAAACGCCACAAAAAGCGTCCTATCGCCAATGTCAAACCAAGCAATAAAATATAAATCAGATATCGCAATACATCATTCCAGCCAAAGTTCCCTTCTGTCAGACCATCCGTAATCACACCTGTCATCTTCGGGATATAGATATTAGCAAAGTCAACGACAAACAGGGTGATAATACCACCCACATACTGCCACTTATGTCGCTTGATATATTGCATGATAAATTGAACTTCCTTCATGTCAAAACGCTCCTGTCTAATCTTACTTATTGTCGAAAATATATCTTCAATTATAGCAAGGATAGAAAAATAAAAAAAGATGGATGTATAGATTTTCCAGATTTGGAAAACATACTAAGGAAAGGACGGTGCGATATGGAAAACGAAAAGAAACAGAATACGACATCGAATGAACAGCCTATTAAGAATCAGTATGATGACGGCAATATTCCTGCTGAGGATTTACCACAGGATGTGATTCCTGATGAGGTTCCTCGCAAGGATGGTCCGGGCGGAGAAACCGGGATTTAAGATGCAAAACGCTCTGCGAAATTTTCTCGCAGAGCGTTTTTGCTATTTATTTCAGCCTTTTAGATTATCTTTTTCAGCGTTAAACTTCATCAGTACGTCAAGAAAATGTCGACCGATGACCTCCGGGTCATAGTTATTTGCTTCGCATATAAATCGCAATCCATCCATAGTTAATAACCAACCATTATTCCTGTCACGGCATAGTTGCTCATAATCTGCTATCTGTTTCTTTGTCAATGTCCTTTTCATTTCATCCCCCCAAACACATCCCACATACCATCAATTTTATTTTTTAATTCACCTGTAATCATTTAATGATCTCCCTTCGACCAATTCCAAGTATACTTTGTATATCTTCCGCCACCAATCTTGGTAATCTCACCTCTGGCAAGTAGCTCTGCTAATGCTCGCTGAATCGTAATCTGACTGATATCCGGGCATTTCTTGACTATTTCTGCCTTCGTAATAGTACCAAGCGTATCTTTAATCACTTCTCTCACTCTTTCCGGCTTTGATAAATCACTTGTTATCATAAGCTTTACCCTTGCCGAAAACTCTCTATAGGCATTAACAATAACACCCAGCATATATCTTACAAATGGCTCGTAATCATTCTTTTGCTCATGCCATAGGCAAGAACTTTCATATAACGCTTCATAGTAAGTATCTTTAGATATCTCGATTAATTTCTCTATACTAATATACTTTCCTACAATGTATCCCGAGCGATATAATAGCAATAGCGTAAGCAATCTACTCATTCTGCCATTACCATCATTGAATGGATGTATACATAAAAAATCCAATATGAACATCGGAATAATCAATAACGGGTCCGCTGCTTCATTCTTACATATTTCATCAAATTCAGTACACAGCTTCTCCATCATCTCAGGCGTTTCCCATGCCGAAACCGGCTGAAAACGGATAAACTTATTCCCTAACGAATCCTCTTGTGCAATCACATTATCTGTAAGCTTATAGCGTCCTCCTGATTCACTTCCTCCGAATTTGTATAAGTCCCTATGAAGCTGTAAAATAATAGATGTTCTAATCGGAATATGCTCATGGCTCATATGAATTGTATTCAGAACATCTCTATATCCTGCTATCTCAAACTCATTTCTTGTCTTAGGCATCGTTTTGTCTAAAGCAATTAATTTCACTCTTTCATCAGATGTATAGATACCCTCAATTCTATTCGATGACTCTGTACTTTGAATCTTTGCTACTTCCATTAATTGTTCCAACTCATCCGAATGAGCTTCAATAAATAATGCCTGCTCACCCTTAAACTCATGAATCTTTGTAAGTAACGGAACTATTTCAGGTGTAAGTAATTCTTTCCATCTTTCTTGATAACTAATTTCTCGCATATCAACTACCTCACCACGCATTTAATTACATCATTTTTAATGCAATGATGTAATTAAATATAGCAGATGATAATAATTATGTCAAATAATTAATTTTTCCATATAACAAACATATATTCAGTTTTTCAGTCGTACTCATGCGCAATGTGTCACCACTCCATCGCAAAGCCTTTTATCATATATTCTTTTAAAACATTCGTTGCCCAAATGTGGAATTGGGTTGCTTGTTGCAATTTTTGCAACAACCAAGGATTCATCTAATTCTTCTGATTCAAAAAATTTTAGATAAATGCCGACTAATTCCTGATTTATCAACACCAAAGAACTCTGCAAATCTTTACTCCATCAGTTCCTAAAAAATGGTTTATCAACATACTTTACCACTCTTGTATGGTCTCCAAAAATAATGGCTGGCACATCCGAATATAAGCCTTCTTCTATATCTGTGTACCCTGCAATATCATTTTGTCCTTGGTCAATAATCAAATTCTTTCCTTCAAAATGATATTCATCAGACTTAAGTTTTGTACCTTTCCTCGTCTCATCAATAAATACTTCATCAAAAGCATACATCTTCATCAGCTCCACAAATCATTCTTGACTCACAAACATATGTTTGCTATAGTATTCTAGGTGCTACCCTTACGGTAGGCGGTTAGTCTTCTACGGAGGACTGTGACCTCCGATAACAATGTATCTTCGATACTATTGTGTCATTGATACATAGAAATCTATACAAAGGAGGACTTTGCTTATGCTAACCATCGATAGTTTGATTGCTGTCATCAGCTTATGTTTGACATGTTTCAGTCTTGGCTATTCGCTTGGAAAGAATAGCAAGACACAAAAATAACCGCCCCTGTCTGGAAAACTGAGCGGTTATTTTTAACTAATCATAATTCAGGCTAACCGTCTATCGGTAGCACATTTTCTAATCATTATATTACCACTAAGTATTTACCAAGTCAACATATCTCAGTCCATATAACGAACGTATATTCAGTTTTTCAGTCGTACTCATGCGCAGTGTGTTACCACTCCATCGCAAAGCCTTTTATCATATATTCTTTTAAAAACATTCGTTGCCCAAATGTAGAATTGGGTTGCTTGCTTTGAATTTACTCTATCACCTACATAAATAATAACATCCAAGTTGTAATAATTCGTTAGAAAAATCTTCGTTTTTCCTGGAATCGCTCCATGTGGAGTGGGTATTTCCATTTTGGAAACAACCACTTCTTCCAGCTTCCCATTCTTCTAAAATTCGCAGTGGTATGCCAATATAATGCGAAAACTCCGTTTATTCCTAAATCTTCTCTTATTTTCTTTAATCTGTTTTTCTAATTGTTCTTTCTTTTCCATATCCACGCTCCGCACCACTCACTGTTTAGTTATATACCATATCAAAATCAAAATATCACTGCTCCTATCTGTGTATTAACTGAAATACTGTGCAGATGTTGTTTTATGTTTTAATGAATTATGTTACAATGAGAGCGAAAATTTGAAGTTGGTGGAGGGAATGTTTAATGATTCAATTAGAAATGAAGCAATTTAATGTGTTGTTAAATTTTTTCTTTTCGGATTTTTTTTGTGAAGGTCTTGAAAAAGCCATTGAAGATGAGGAGGTTTCTGTGGTAACAACCTTTAGAGGTATGGATTTTTTTTTAAAATTAGTAAAAGACCATAACATAGATTTTCCTTATACTACTATTAGAGAGTACATTACGCATACATACAGCGGTGGAGAAGAAATCTATACTATGTTATTGCAGAGGTATAACGCTGAAATCAGTGACTATCATCAAAAGGAAAAATCATTTGAGGATATGTTTGGGGATGTGCATTTTTGTTAATCCAGCACTTAAAATTTCAGTGATACTGAGAGATGAATTTGTAGTTGTGAAAGGAGACATAGAGACATATATGTTAGCAATAGACCAGTCTGGAAATAAATTATTAGAGTTTATAAAAATCACTGAAGAGGATGCGGTTTTACAATTTTCGCCGATAACGGTCTGCCTACTTGTTGTAAAGATAGGCAAAGATTATCTTATGGGATTCAATCATTGGCGAAAAGGCTGGGAAATATTTGGTGGATGCCCAGAGGAAGGTGAAACCATGCGCGAGGCAATGGTACGAGAGGCTAAAGAGGAGCTGGGGATTGATTGTATTCCTGAATGGTTAGGTCTTGCTCACTTTGAAATGCAACCAGATTATTTTAGCAATGTGGTACGTGAGGAGTATGGTGCAATATTTGGGGTATCATTAGGTGAAGAATATTTAGAGCAAATTGAGAAATTGCGAATAGATAGAGAAGAAATCGAAAAAATTGCTTTGTTAAGAGAGATTTCTTCCAATGAAGAAATAAGAGAACTTGACAGAAAATTAACTGAATTTTATTAAGCTTATTCCAGATGCAGTTGAGTTCGAAGAAGTGTGAAAATTTCAGCTTTGTAAAGAGTTGAAAGCATGCTAGAATTTGAATAGGTCGAAGAGATGAATAAGAATTTAAGGAGAGATGATAAAATGATACTTAAGATTGCTAATGATGATAGGTCAATAATAAAAAAGGGGTATATCTTTTTAGTTTAGTAGACTATCCGAAGATTCAAGACTGGGAATGGAATAATATATTAGCATTTATATCTTATGAAAAAGCATGCGGAGATAAATTGGAAATTATATGCGAGAATGATGATATCTTATCTGTGGTTCAAGGTGCCGCTGACAAAATTGATGGAAGAGAA
>JAZNMO010000212.1:0-25619 GCA_045579665.1 Lachnospiraceae bacterium | reverse complement strand
AAGAGTAATATGTCCTACTAAATCATTCGAAAAAGTGTTTTAGTAGGATAGCAAAAGGGAAATATATCCTACTAAATTAGACAGATTAGTGTTTTGGCAGGACATCTAGTAATAAATTGTGTTCCTCGACAAAACCCCAATTTGGCGGAAATAACATTTATTTGTACTTAGATTATTCGATAAGCTAGGCGCAAGCACTAACAGCTTTCGAATGAAACCTGTTAGGGCGGACGCCGAGAGAGTTCAGCTAAACCTAAATTTAATTGACTACGAATCTATTGTTTAGCTGCCTCAAGCTTTGCCTGGCTGATATGAAAGAACAGACTCTATTTGTCGTAAAAAGCATTGTGGAGAGTATTTAGTGGTTCTTGATGTTTTTAGAGACAATAGCAAGCCGCCGCCTGGACGAAGGCGGCAGCAGCCAATTGAGCCATGGATGGCGAATCGGCTGCGGTTGCGTACGTTTTAGAACACTTAAATAAAAACATCTAGCACCACTTATGCTCGGAACTCCTGCTTTTGTGACAAATAAAGTCTGTTTGTGTATCAGTCAGGCAAAGCGAGAACAGCTCGACAAACCCGAATTTGTTTGAATTATATTATTTATGAAATTTTAGTGATTGTAAGTAAGAAAGAGAATAGACTTGCATTTCTATGATGTATTCGATACTATTTTATATAAATGAACTACGAAAGGCGGTTTACTTATGAAAAGTACGTTAATTAAGGATACTACTAAGGAAGAAAGAATAGCACTTATCAAGGAATGGGCACAGCAGGAGGATGAATTGGAAAACTGTGAGATTGACCTTTGGGATATGTATCGTGATTATATCAATGGAGAAAAGGAAATCGCCGAGATAAACGCAGCATTTCAGACGAATTATTATTGTGAATAGGATATATGTAGATTAGAGGAGAAAAGACATTGGCGATTGAGCCGATAATTCAGGTTATCGATGGAGAGGCAGGGCGGATAAGCTTCCAATCAGCACCGTAGGGGCGACTATAGGTACCTATGCGGGACTGGGAGCCATTGCAGTGACCTTTTTTGAGAACTAAGGAGATATTATGCAGTTATATTTACCAACGAAGATATATAGCGAAAAAGAATGTGTAAAGAACCATGCAAAGGAATTGGCTTCCTATGGAAAGAAGGCAATGATTATCACAGGGAAGCATTCTGCGAAGGCAAATGGTGCACTGGCTGATGTAGTATACGCTTTACAGCAGGAAAACATTTCGTGTGTTATTTATGATGAAATAGAGGAAAATCCATCCGTAGAGACTGTTATGAAAGCAAGAACGGTGGGGCTACAAGAGAAAGTGGAGTTTTGTATTGGTATAGGAGGAGGTTCACCTTTGGATGCTGCTAAGGCTATTGCCATGATGATAGCTAATCCTTCAGAGACAGAGGATGTCTTATATGAGCCAAGAGAGCTGGAAGCTCTTCCTGTCGTATGTATACCGACGACTTGCGGGACAGGTTCGGAGGTGACACCATATGCGATTCTAACCTTACACAAGCAACGTACAAAGAAAAGTATCAGTCATAGAATCTTTCCACAGCTGGCACTGATGGATGCGAAGTATCTTAAGACCATGTCAAGAGCAGGACTTGCGAATACCGCAGTAGATGCACTTGCCCATTTGGTAGAGAGCTATCTGAATACCAATTCCAATGAATTAAATCGTATCTACAGTCGCGAGGGCTTAAGAATGTGGGGCGGGATTAAGGAGCGTTTATTGGAGGATAAGTTAGACGAAAGCGATTATGAGAAGCTGCTACATGCGTCTATGGTTGGGGGAATGGCGATTACTTATACAGGGACTTCACTTCCACATGGATTGAGCTATCCGGTGACGTATGAGCTTAATATTCCCCATGGTAAAGCAGTTGGTATGTTCCTTGGCGGATATGTGGCAAGGTATGAGGATAAGAAGGCGTCTAATGAGGTTATGGAATTGTTGGGATTTGCAGATGCAGAAGCCTTTTGTAAATACCTAAGGGAATTGCTTGGAGTAGTAGAGGTGAGTGTTGAGCTGATGGCAGAGGATGCCAAAAGTATCCTTGCTAATCCGGTAAAGCTTAAGAATTACCCTTTTACAATAGAGGAGCAGTATTTGATGGAAATGGCAAATTATATTTAATATCATGAAAAAATAAGGCGTTTTGGAGTTTTCCAAGGCGCCTTTGTTTAGAATAAATGAATATGAAATCGGTCATTATTGAAATGTACGTTGATAGAAACGGTGCAATTGTTCCTTCATTTGCTCAATATCTTCCGTAAAATACGCCAGCAATCCTATAGACTGATAT
Source organism: Lachnospiraceae bacterium (assembly GCA_045579665.1). Classification (GTDB taxonomy): domain Bacteria; phylum Bacillota; class Clostridia; order Lachnospirales; family Lachnospiraceae; genus COE1. The sequence goes on along the minus strand of JAZNMO010000212.1, from coordinate 23,299 downwards.
TCAGCGGCCAATGCTTCAAGATTGGTATCTGAGAGTTCATTTCGTGACGCTAAGATGCGAAATACTTCAAGCTGATGCTCCAGCGGTGCATAGATGACTAAATCCTTCCATGCTTTATCGGCATCATCATTATGTAGCCGTTCACATTCCAATACCCGAAGAAGCAGCGAAATCTGAGGATTTTGAAAGTACCTTGTCAGGAAGAAAACACCTGCTTGAACAAATGGCTCTTCTGTAACCGAACCAACATTGTCCAGCGCGTTCATGAAATTCATGCGTATCATATCTTTTATCGAATTTGCCTGCTGAATCAGCGCATCAAATAACTCTTGCTTTCCTTTGAAATAATAATAAATAGAGCTTGCTTTGATACCAACTGAAGCAGCGATATCTCTCATGGAAACAGCAGCATATCCCCTTTGGGCAAATAGCTGGAGTGATTCCTGCAATATAATATCACGTGTGTTTTTATCTTCCATAATTCCTCCAAATGATATATCTAATGTCTGTTAGGTGAATCATAGCGTATTCTTTTTTTATAGTCAATATAAAACACGGTTGACAGAAAACCAAAAGAATTATATATTTTATCTAACGAGTGTTAGATAAAATAACAAGGATGAATAATGGAAAGGAATATGTTATGAAGATAAGCGATTTATACAGAATAAAAGGATTTCCCATAATTACAGTTTCATTAGCGATTATAAGTTTTATCATGTCATGTATAGTGTGTTATTTGATACCCAATCAATTTGATATGTTTTGCCTTTCAACAAGACCTGCTTATGTGTGGCAGTATTTTAGTGGGATATTGATACATAATATTGAGCCAAGTTGGGTTATGTGGGTGCATATGATTATGAATTTTATGGGACTGATACCACTGGGAATCATTTTAGAGAAGGTGATAGGGAGCAGAAGCACATTTGCTTTGTTCCTGACAGAAGCAGTGGTAACAGCAGTTAGTTTTCAGGTAGTTACATGGAATCAGCCTGGACAGGCAGTAGGTATATCATCTGTAGGATATGCATTTGCGACAGTAGGTTTTTACTGCATATTTCTAGTTTTGAAGAAAAGAAAAAAAACATGCTATAAGCAACAGTTATTTTATTACTTTCTTTTTGAGTTTTTTGGAATGTTAAGTATGTTAAATCCTATGAATAGCATGGTTTCATTTGTGTTACATATTTCTGGAGTAGTTGTCGGGGGAATATGGATTTTTATATTTAGGAAGAAGATAAAAGTGACAATAAATGTATAAGGAGATACAGAGAATATGAAGGTATACAAGAATAAAAAGGCACAGCGGGAGATTATAAGAACATATGATAATCTGCTCAGAGCATGGGGAGTGGAGGGGGAAGAGAAAGATGTGAAAACAACTTATGGCACAACACATGTCATTGTATGTGGAGATGACAGCAAACCACCACTGGTATTATTTCACGGTGTAGGGGATGACTCGGCATTGATGTGGATATATAACGCCAAGTATTTAAGTCAGTACTATTGTCTGTATGCAATTGATACGATAGGTGGTCCTGGGAAAAGTGTTCCGAGCGAAGGATATAATCGTGACTTTGATGATGTGAACTGGATTGATCAGATATTGAATGAATTAAGAATTTCAAGTGCTTTTTTTGCAGGAGTATCTCATGGAGGATATCTTGTTCAATTATATGCAGTATCAAGACCTGAACATGTAATAAAAGGAATCAGCATTGCAGGTGCTGTTGCTGTAGAAGAAAATGGAAGTAATATGTCGCTTATGATGAAAATATTTCTTCCAGAAGCATTGTTCCCAACGAAGAAGAATACAATGAAACTGCTTAGAAAGCTGAGCGGTGAAAATAGTGCCGTTTTTACTGAAAACGAGGAAATATTGGAACATTATACATATCTTCTAAGAGGATTTAATAATATGGCTATGCGCTATCATAAGACAAGAGGATTTGATGAAGAGGAACTAGCAGTCTTACGAGAAAAGGTAGAGTTCTTAGTTGGGCTTGAGGATCCGTTTGAAAAATTGGGAGGAGCAGAAGCGTTAAGAAATCATTGTATGAAAACAACCTTCTATGAAAAAGCAGGGCATGGTTTGAATCATGAGTTGACAGATGAAATCAATAATAAGATAGTTGAAATATTCAAAAGTGCAGCAAGAGTTCACAAAAGCTAAGAGAGCGAGGCTGTCGGGTAACCAAACAAAGACAGCTGCTCTTGGATATTATTTTGGAAGATAAGCTTTGTAGAAGTAGAGGCGAATGAAAAAGGTGACTATTTATGAAAAGATAGTCACTTTTTTGTTGTAAAAAGGCACATTTTTGATAGAATTATGTGTGATAGTAAGGAGTACGAAGGAATACGAGTATGAAAGATATGTGGAAAAGAGTATTGGCAGTAGGTGCACTGTTACTTGCAGGGCTTATGGTTTGCTTATGGAGTAATAGTAGGAAGAGCACGACACAAAGCATCTTTGCGATGGATACTTATATGGACATAACAGCATATGGAGCAGGCAGTGATGCAGCGGTAGAAGCAGCCATCGCTGAGATTTATCGATTAGATGCATTGTTTTCAACAGGGGATGAGAGCAGTGAAGTATATGAGATGAATCAGAAGAAGTCGGGTGTACTTTCGGAGGATTATGCGTACTTATACAGAAGGTCTATGGAGCTTTGGTCAGATACAGACGGAATCTTTGATATTACGGTATTCCCTATCATGAGAGCATGGGGCTTTGTAGGAAAAGAGTACAGAGTACCTTCGGAAGCTGCGCTTTTGCAATTGTTAACATTTGTGGATGCTTCCAAGCTGGTGTATGATGAAGCTTCTAACAGGCTGGAGCTGCCACAGCAGACAGAAATTGATTTTGGCGGTATTGCCAAGGGCTATACATCTACACGCGTGGCGCAGATTATGAAGGAGCAGGGAATTAAAAGTGCAATCATGAATCTTGGAGGTAATGTGCAGACGGTTGGATTAAAGCCGGATGGTAGTAAGTGGAAGGTAGCGATTAAAAGTCCGTATGAGGATATTCCTTATCTGGGAGTGCTTTCTATTGGAGAAAAGGCTGTTATTACATCGGGCGGTTACGAAAGATATTTTGAAGAGTCAGGCAAGACATATCATCATATTATAGACACCAGAACAGGTCATCCGGCACAGAGCGGATTGGTTTCCGTGACGATTATCTGTGATGATGGCACATTAGCAGATGGCTTGTCAACGTCTCTCTACGTTATGGGAAAGGATGAAGCGATTGCCTTTTGGCGGGCGCATAGAGACGAATTTGAAGCAGTATTATGTACCGAAGACAGGATGCTGTATGTAACAGAGGGCCTGAAGGATTCGTTCACGACAGATATGGAGTATGAGATTGTGTCAGCACAATAGAAAGTTATTGTGTAGGAAGAGGAGCATGATTTGAAGAAAAAGGATTGGATAATAGTAGGCGTGGTTTTGCTTGTGGCAGCAGTATCAGCGATATGGATGTACGGCGGTCAGAAGAACACGGGGAGTCTGGTAAGGGTTACGATAGACGGCAAGGAGTACGGAACCTACTCCCTGTTTGAAGAGCGTGTAATAGAAATTGAAAATGAGCATGGATATAACAGGCTTATCATCAGTCAGGGTAAGGCAGTGATGGAGGAAGCAGATTGTCCGGATGGATATTGTGTGGAGCATAAAGCTATCAGTCATACAAAGGAAACGATAGTATGTCTTCCGCATAAGCTGGTAGCTGAAATATGCGGTAGTATGCAGGAGAATGACATAGATAGTATCACGCAGTAGCTTGCAGATAAGAAGGGAATGGCAGGAGAATGACAAAAAGAATTGCATACTCGGCAATGTTAGTTGCATTGGCGATGATATTTAGCTACGTAGAAGCATTGATTCCAATTTCATTTGGAGTACCAGGAATCAAGCTTGGACTGGCAAATCTTGTTGTTGTAGTGGGACTTTGGATGATGCCCTCGCCGCAGGTATTTGCGATATTGCTTACAAGAATTATATTAGTGGCATTTATGTTTGGAAATATGACTTCATTACTATATAGTCTGGCAGGTGGAATACTAAGCTTTTTGGTTATGCTTCTGCTAAAGAAGTGCAAGGGCTTTTCTATCGTTGGCATCAGCATGGCTGGTGGAGTCAGTCATAATATCGGACAGCTTGTTGTAGCGGCTTTGGTTGTGGAGAATATGAGTGTATTTTATTATTTGCCCGTGCTTATGATAGCAGGATTGGTAACAGGGATGCTGATAGGCGTTGTGGGGCAGAGAGTGAAAATAAGAGTGTAAGATATTGAAAGCCTTGGAATAAAAACTCCAAGGCTTTTCTTATCTTTATTCAGGTAATTTGGTCCATGTAGGTAAATGATGCAATGCACGCACGATATTACAACACTCTAACAGCGTTCCTTCACCGTCACACATGGTAGCATACCACATAGGTTTACAGAGGACACCGTCCTTTAACATATTTTCGAGACTGCTTGCATATTGGAAATGCAGATGACTTAACAAGCCGCCGTTATTCTTGGCGTTTCGCTCAGGCATAGGCGGCATAGCGAGCAGATAGCGGAATGCCCATCCTTTGGGAGCATCAACAGCCTCGAAGAGAAAATTCTCCTTTGCTTCTAATCCTTTTGGAATGATAGTAGATAAAATATAGTTTTGTTTTCCTAGAGATAGTCCGTTAACATCCAACCATTCGATAGACATACCTTCATTCGTTTCTTCAATATTCCAACCGCCTAAGCGGACTGTGTTTTCTTCAGAGATGGTATTACAAGCCATCTGCCAGAAAGCCTTTGCGCCGTTTTTAAACATTGGCATAGTTTTGGCGATTTCTTCTGCCTCAGACCAGCACTGTACCAATGCAGGCTCTTCACTGTATATATAACTTTCAAAATTAGCCCAGTTACCGAGCCATTCATTCTTATTAAATTCCATTTCAAGTCTCCTTATCCTCTAAATAAATTACTCTGTCGCACCAGCCTGCAGCAAGCTCTTCGTCATGAGTGATGACAAGAACCGCAGCACCCTGTTCTTTTAGCTTGTTTAAAAGCTCTGCCACCTTTGTCATGTGATAATAATCAAGTCCGCTGGTAGGTTCATCCAAAATAATAAAATCCTTGCCGGAAAGCATAGCAGAAGCGATGGCTACTCGCTGCTTCTGACCGCCTGACAGACTCATAGGATGACGGTCTGCGTATTCTGATAATCCAAGTGCCGATAATACTTCGTCACATAATTCAGGCTTGGCAGCACCTAAAAGCACCTCTTCTCGAACACTGTCAGAGAAAAGCTGATAGTTTACATCCTGCATTACCATGAAGCTCTTTTTGAGTCTATTCTTTTCTTTAGCTGGTGCTATCGTTCCGCTAACAGGCTTTAGTAAACCGCAAAGAGTCTTGGCAAGGGTACTTTTACCAATGCCGTTATGCCCCATGAGACCAATGATTTCTCCCTTACATATTTGTAAGTTATCTATCTGATAGGCAGGGCTTTTCTTATTATATCCAACGGATAAATTGCAGGCAGAAATCCAAGGTGTCTTGTCCGGTACAGTAAGTTTGCTTTTCGCTAAAGCCTGCTTGTGGTATGGCTCAATGTCTAAAGGACGCAGCCCCATGGACTGAAGAGTGGAAAGTGGTAGCACCTTAAATTCTTTGCCGGTCCATTGCCCTGCAAGTTTTCCGTTCTCAAAGAAGCAGAAACGGTCAGCTAAGTCTGCAATCCATGCCAAGCGGTGCTCGGCAATTACAATCGTTACTCCCTCTGCTTTTTTCTTTGCTATCATATCGTGCAGCTCATGAATTGCCTTGTAGTCTAAGTTACTGGTGGGTTCGTCTAAAACCAGTAGCTTTGGATGCAGCATACAGGCTGCACCGAAAGCAATTCGCTGTTTCTCACCACCGGATAGCTTGAAAATACTGTGATGAAGCAGAGGTTCCAAACCAAATTCAACAGCACAATCAGATACCCGCTTCTCTATAGCTGAGGATGTCATGCCTATATTTTCACAGGGAAAAGCAAGCTCTGCGGTGGTATCTACATTGAAATATTGCGTCTTAGGATTCTGGAACACGCTGCCTACAAGTGGTACATATTCCTCAATGGCAGCAGTACCGGTCTCTAAGTTAAAAGTATTACAGATACCGCTTATTTCACCATTAAAAAAGGAGGGGATTAGTCCGTTTAGCAGTCGGGTTAAAGTAGTTTTACCACAGCCGCTTTTTCCTGTTAGAATCACACATTCCCCGGGAGTGATTTGAAGATTCAAATCTTTTAAAGCAAGGAGTTCGGAATTTTGATATTGAAACGAACAATTCTTAGCCTCGACCATTATAAAACACCTCCTAGGAATAAAACGAAAGGCACAGTGCAGGCAAACATATATGTCCAGTCAAGCCATGTCAAATGAAGCTCTATCATACTGGTGTGCTGTCCGGGTAGACTGATTCCCTTAGTCATGGCGGCAACGGATAAGTCCTGCGCCACATTGTTACTGTTCATGAGCAAAGGCATCAGGATATATTCCAGTGACTGTGCCGGATGACGAAGCAGCGCCCCAGTGCCTATTGCAATACCGCGAAAAGCCATGGCATTGCGAATCTGACGATAATCCTCTGCAATTGTAGGAAAGAATCTAACAACAGTGACACAAGGGATGATAATAAATTCTGGAATCTTTAGCTTGCGTAGTCCGCAAACCATTTCTCCTACAGTGGTAGTGGAGAAAGCATATGCCCCTGCTATGATACATGGAAGCATCATGCGGATACCGACAGACAGCATGGAAAGAAAATTAAGGAGAAGTCCATCTGCTATAGGAATGATAAGGAAATCAATACTGATTAATATCGTATAAATAGTGATCATGCGAATACCGCTCTTAACTTTACCTGCAAGAAAATACAGTGAAAGCAGTAATGTAACCAAAAGGATTTCTGTGATTAAGCTGACATGAAGAAACAGTGTCAGGTTTGATAAAACCAGCAGATATAGTTTGGAACGAGGGTCTAAACGTACAGGCATTATACGATACCTGCCTTAACAAAATGCTTCTTAATCATCTTCTGACCAAACCAGCCGCCAATCAGAGCACAGATAAGAGTAGCAGCTACTGCAATAGTGAAGGTTCCCATATTGATGTTCGAAAATAATTCTGCAATATAAGCAGCATCCTTACCACGTGCCTCTAAGTTAGCCACATAAGCATCCTTCATAAACCACATAGGAATCACAGGACCAAACAAGCCGTAAGAGAATAATACATAGCTTGCAAGAAGTCCTTTTTTACTTTTATAATGACCTGCCTTTGCAACAAGGTCTGCAACGATACCCATAACAATATTTCCGGCAAAGGAAATAATAAAATGTCCGGAAGTCATAAAGAACAGTCCCATAACAATACCCATAACAGCAATACCGCCGAATTTCTGAAGCTTTGCCGCTAACAGCATATATACACAGCCTGAAATTAAAGCGCAGAAGGCAGGCAGTACGACATTGTTAAAGCCCGGAAAAATTAGGGCACTGCCAAAGGTAGCGATGGTTACCAGTACAAAGTACAATGCAGTAAATACACCAATGCTGATTAAGTCAGGTACGCTTAATTTGTTTGTTTTCATATAAATATCCTCCGTGATGTAAATCGATGGTAAATAATGGTTAGGAGCCACTAACTACGTAACCACAGAGAATATATCATATAGAATTACGAGTTGTCAATAACTAACTGCGATTAGTTGAAAGTAAAAATCGGTAGTGACAACAAATTGTTTGCGTTGACTATGTGGATTGAGAGGATATAGAGTTGGTGTAGGTTAGAAAGGCATAGAGTGTAGGCACTGTGCCTTATTTATATGATAACGAATATAGGAAAACAATGCGAACTATATCTTGTGAAAGCACAGAAGTCGTGATAAAGTTATGTCAACAAAAAAGAGCTGGAGTACGGTAGGAAAGTAGGTTAGAAAATGATTATACGTGAAGATATGCTGGAATTAACACGCAGGATGACGTCAACACGTTCTCATCTGGTGCGACTTGCAGGGGCATATATGGATGAAGAAGGGTACTTAGATGGTAATTTCAATATTAATTTCCTGAATTTGAAGGGAGAAGAGAAAAATCGCTGTTTGAATATTGCCAAAGCGATTCCTTTTGCCGAGACGAATAAGGAATTGGTTTCTTATAAGATTCCTCCCATTGTTTCAGGGAGTATCTGGCAGTTGATAGCGGCATTGCGGGATTGCGAATTGAAGAATGATGCACTACTTTTGAATCTTTATGAGTTGATTGCTGAAAAATATCCGACAGGGAAACCATATGCCATCTATGTTTATTATGGAGCATATGATGTACCGGTAAAAGCATCCGATAAGGAAAGATTGGATGAGTCGGAAGAAGTATACAAATATATAATCGTAACGATTTCACCTACAGATGAGGAACAGGTAGCAGAACTCCCGCAAGCAGGATTCTTATATCCGGCTTTTTCAAATAGAAGTACAGATACAACACATGTGAATATTTATCAAAAGAATGGATTTGATGGAAGCGCACTAGTCGAAGTACTTGGTTTGTAGAGTGAGCAGCGCCGGCACAAGCGAAAAAGACATATAAATATCTTTGAAAAGTCAGAAAATACACAAAAAATATTAAAAACTCCGTGTTGAGGTTCTATAATCTAATTATATAGTTGGATTAAAATGACATTATGTAATGATAAAATTGTGTAAAGAGGGGAACGTGTGAAGTGATTTCACATGCATCTTGTACAGATTATGGAAAGATGGGGATAGCAGAATGGAAAAAAGAAAACCAAGAAAAATGAGTCTTATGATGAAGCTGATGATTGTAACGCTATTGATTGTGTCTTTTGCAGCGGGTTCCTTAGGATTAAGCACGAGTAGACAGCTACGTTCAAAACTGGTAGCTGTTGGTGTGGAGAACGCGCAGATGGCAGCGAATATTGCGGTGGCGGAGATTGATGGAGACTTGGTGCAACAGATTAGACCGGAGACAGTAGATGCCGAGGTATATGAGGCGGTATGGAAGAATCTTGCTAATACAAAGGAAGATTGTGGAATTCTATATCTCTATACTTTGTATGTAGAGGATGGCATTGTATACTATGGCGTGGATGCTTCGGAAGACCCATGTGAGTTAGGTGAGGAGTTTGGCGCAACCTATGAAGAATTTGCGGATATTTATGCGGGCAATGATTATGTGCAGGACTACATAGATTATACAGAGGATGGAGATTTGATATCAGCGTATAAGCCAATTTTTAACTCTGCCGGTGAGGTGGTTGCTATCCTTGGAAGTGATTATGATGCAGCAGGTATTGTAGAGGATATTGCTACGGGTGAAAGAGATATCAAAGTGATTTCGGCGGTGATTATGTTAGAGTCTGCGGTAATCATGTATTTTATCTTGAGAAGTATTATTAAGTCACTTCATCGTGTAGATGATAAGGTGTATGACTTGGTACATAGCGAAGGTGATTTAACAAAGAAGGTTGTTGTTAAGTCCGGTGATGAGCTTGAGATGATTGCCAACAATATCAATGCGTTATTGGAGCATATTCGTGGTGTTATGATGAATGTGTCTGATAACTCAGATATTCTGCGAGCATCCTCTAAAAAGGTGGCAAAATATTTGGGCGATACATCGGTAAGTGTGACGGATGTATCGGCAACCATGCAGGAAATGAGCGCTGCCATGCAGGAAACCAGTGCATCCATAACTAATGTAAATGATGCAGTAACAAAGATTTATGATTATGTGATACAGATTGCTGATAAAGCAGCGGATGGGGAGGCTTCTTCTGAAGGCATTATGAAGAAGGCAGAAGAAATACATGAAGAAGCGGTTAAAACCAGAAACGAGGCGGCTGAAAGGACAGAGCAGTTAAGAGAGTCAATTAACAAAAAAGCAAAGGAAGCAAAGGCGGTAAAAGAAATTAATATTTTAACAGATAATATTATTGCCATTACAAGTCAGACCAATCTGCTTGCATTAAATGCAAGTATTGAAGCTGCAAGAGCAGGTGAAGCAGGTAAGGGCTTTGCGGTTGTAGCAGATGAGATAGGTAAGCTGGCAATGGATTCGGCTGCGGCAGCGAATAAGATTCGAGAGGTAAGTGCCAAGATTATCAGTGTAGTAAATGAATTGGCAAAGGAGTCAACCGGTATTGTGGATTTTATGGATGAGATTGCTCTGACAGGATATGATAAGCTACAGGAAACCAGTGAGCATTATAGGGATGATGTGGCAAATACAGCAAATATGTTGCAGGAGTTTGCAGGAGCAAGTGAACATCTCAAAGAGAACATCAATGAAATCCGTGAGGCGATTGCAGCCGTAAACATTGCGTTGGATGAGAATACCAAGGGTATTGAAAGTGTTACAAATCTCTCAGCAGAAATCGAAAATGCAGTTTCTGACATCGAAAAGGAAGCGGCTGAGAATCGAATCATTGCAAAGAAGCTGAATCAGGAAGTAAATAAATTTAAGTTAGAGTAGAGAATTAGGGAGTTTGCAGTGATATAACGGCAAACTCTCTATTATTTTTGACGAAAGCCAACTTTAACAAAACGTAAACATTTCCCCAACATTTCAAAAACAAACAAGGCTTATAGTAGCCTCATCAACAAACGAAACAAACAATATGCGCACGCCAAAGCAGTAGAAGTTGTCGCCGGTGCGACGCTTTGTCGGCGCAAGAATGTGCAAATGCACATTCTATGTTATAGATGTATGGAGGTTTTATTATGAGCAATACAATGTATTTAGTAACAGGAGCAGCAGGATTCTTAGGCGGTACAATCTGCCGTCAGTTAGTAATAGATAGAGGAGAAAAGGTAAGAGCCTTTGTTCTTCCAAATGATAAGGCAATCCAGTTCGTACCGCAGGAGGCAGAGATTGTAGAGGGTGACTTATGTGATATGGAGTCATTGCGCAGATTCTTTACAGTACCTGCTGGAACGGAGACAGTGGTACTTCATATTGCAAGTATTGTAACAGTAGACCCTGAGTTCAATCAGAAGGTTATGGATGTAAATGTAGGTGGTACACAGAATATCATCGACCTTTGCTTAGAGCATAAGGAGTGTAAGAAGCTGGTATATTGCAGCAGTACAGGTGCGATTCCTGAGCTTCCAAAGGGACAGGCAATCAAAGAGGTCAGTCACTTTGATGAGAGTAAGGTAGTAGGCTGCTACAGCCAGTCTAAGGCGTTGGCAACACAGGCAGTACTGGATGCAGTGCGTGAGAGAGGATTACATGCCTGTGTGGTGCATCCAAGCGGTATCTTAGGACCTGAAGATTTTGCAATCGGTGAGACAACAGGTACAGTAATGCAGATTATCAATGGTGAAATGCCTATGGGTATTGATGGTTCCTTCAATCTTTGTGATGTAAGAGACCTTGCAAATGGCACAATCCTTGCAGCAGACAAGGGGAGAGACGGAGAGTGCTATATTCTTGGAAACAAGGCAGTATCCTTTAAGAAGTTCTCAAAGCTTTTGATGGAGGAGAGCGGCTGTAAGCCGATTAAGGCATTCCTGCCGCTTGGTGTAGCTAACTTTATTGCCGGTATCATGGAGAAGCAGGCAAAGAAGAAGGGAACACGTCCGCTGATGACAACGTTCTCAGTCTATAATCTTGCCAGAAATAATGAGTTTGACTGTACCAAGGCAAGAAGAGAATTAGGCTATCGCACACGCTCTTATAAGGAGACAATTCGTGATGAGGTGGCATGGCTTAAGGCAGCCGGAAAGATTGCATAAATACAAAAGAAATAATGAAAATTCCAAGGACTCAAGTGAACTGTCACTTGGGTCCTTTTGTGTCCGAATGATGAGAAAAGTTTGAACAAATTGTGTATTTCATAGACAGATTGGATAAATCTGCTATACTAACCTCGAAATAAACGAAAGGAGACAATACTTATGTCTTATCAGTCCGTATTTAAACGATACGAATTAAAATACATGCTGACACAGGAGCAGAAGCAGAGAATTGTGGAAGCGATGGCAGAACATATGGCATTGGATAAGTATGGAAGAACCACAATTCGTAATATTTACTTTGATACCGATAGCTTTCGTCTGATTCGACGTTCCATAGAGAAGCCTGCATATAAGGAAAAACTGAGAATTAGAAGTTATACGAGGACTAGCGCAGATACTCCGGTATTTGTGGAACTAAAGAAGAAATATCAGTCAGTTGTTTACAAGAGACGTCTTTCGATGGAGCAGGACAAGGCATTTTCCTGGGTGGCAGGTGATAAGGCAATCGAAGATAAGTCACAGATTTCACAGGAGATTGATTATTTTCTTACATATTATAAGGATTTGAAGCCGAAGGTTTTTTTATCCTATGAAAGAGAGGCTTATTACGCACTTGATGGAGGGGACTTTAGAGTTACCTTCGATGATAACATATTATGCAGACAGGATGATTTGTCCTTAGAGGCAGAGATAGGCGGGACACCAATCTTAGAAGATGATAAGGTGCTGATGGAGATTAAGTGCTCGGGAGGCATTCCGCTCTGGATGACAGAGGTGCTGTCTAGGGAGCAGATTTATAAGACATCTTTTTCAAAATACGGAACCGCATATAAAAATATTATTTTTCCAAAGCTAAAGGAGGCAATAGCGTATGTTTGATACAATGTTTAGAGGTTTATTTGATACAGATATGAGCAGTGTGATTTCGGTAACGGATTTTCTGCTTTGTGTAGGAGGTTCATTGGTAATTGGTATGATTCTTGCGATTGCGCATATGTACCATTCGCGATATACCAAGAGCTTTTTAGTAACGCTGGCATTATTACCGGCAGTAGTTTGTGTAGTGATTATGATGGTAAATGGTAATGTTGGGGCAGGTGTGGCTGTTGCGGGAGCGTTTAGTCTTGTCAGATTCCGTTCCGTACCCGGTACAGCGAAAGAGATTACCATGCTTTTCTTTGCGATGGGAGCGGGTTTAATCGCTGGTATGGGATATTTAGGATTTGCATTGTTATTCACTGTTATTATGTGTGTTTTCAGTGTACTATATAATATGATGGACTTTGGTACGAAGAAGAATGCAGTTCTTTATAAGACTTTAAATATCACAATTCCTGAGGATTTGGATTATTCAGAAGTGTTTGAGGATATTCTTAAGGAGTATACATCAGCGTGTGAATTAGTCAGAGTAAAGACAACCAATATGGGAAGTATGTTCAGACTTACTTATGATATAACCTTACGCGATGCGGCAAAAGAGAAAGAGATGATTGATAAGCTGCGTTGCAGAAATGGTAATTTGGAGATTTCTGTTTCTAAACAGGAAACAATGGTTACAGAGCTATAAGGTGGAAAGGAGCACTTAAAATATGAAGAGAAAGACCTTACCTATATTATTGTTAAGCCTTGTATTGGTAATGACAGGCTGTGGTAGTAAGACGGGGGCCCAGGGAGATATTTCAGGGGGAGAGACTAGCCCAAATGATAATAAAGTGCAACAGAATGTGGAAAACAATCAGGAGGCAGAAGATAGCAGTGCAAAGACAGAGATGAATATAGAAATAGACACCTCTGACATGTTTTCTGATAGAGATTATAAGACGGAGTATGATGAAAGCAAGAGTGCAGTGATTACATTAACAGGTGATTCGGCAGCTTGCAGTTCGGATGCCGTGGAGATTGATGGAAGTACTGTTACGATTAAGGATAAAGGTACTTATATTGTAAGTGGAAGTTTGGAGGATGGTATGCTTATTGTAGATGCAGATACTTCCGATAAGCTTCAGATTGTTTTGGATAATGCATCGATTCATAGTGAGACCTCAGCACCGATTTATGTATTAGAAGCAGATAAGGTGTTCCTTACATTGGCAGAAGGAAGCAGTAACGTAATTTCTAACGGCGGAAGCTTTGTAGCAATAGATGATAGTAACATTGATGGCGCTTTGTATTCCAAACAGGATTTAACCTTAAATGGTCAGGGAAGTCTTACGATTACTTCGCCTGCAGGACATGGTATTGTATGTAAGGACGATTTGGTATTTACAAGTGGCAGCTATACGATAGATGCAGCTTCTCATGGTGTGGATGCAAATGACAGCGTAAGAGTGGCAGATGCAGTTGTTGCAATTACTTCCGGCAAGGATGGTATTCATGCGGAAAATGCGGATGATGATGAATTGGGCTTTATATACGCTGAAAGTGGAACACTTACAATCAATGCACAGGGTGACGGTATGAGCGCAGGTGCATATATGCTGATTGCAGGCGGAGGATATCATATTGTAAGTGGTGGCGGCAGTGCGAATGCCGCACAGAAGACTTCTGACTCATGGGGCTTCATGGGCGGTGGTATGCAAGGCGGTATGGGCGGTGGACGTCCGGGTGGCGGTATGCGTGGTGAGAGAGAGAGGCAGGCACCTGATATGCAGGCACCTGATATGTCGGCAGATATGGCATCAGATGCTTCATCGGAGGCAGAGGATGACAGTACCAGCATTAAGGGCTTGAAGGCAGCAGGTAATCTTATGATTTCAGGCAGTAATATTACTATAGATTCAGCAGATGACAGTATTCATTCCAATGCATCAGTTATGATTAGTGGTGGAACATTTGAAATTGCGGCTGGTGATGATGCTGTACATGCAGACGAGAATCTTACTGTGACAAGTGGTAATATCAATATTACACAAAGCTATGAAGGCTTAGAGGGACTTCATATCGTGGTATCAGGTGGTGAGATTGTATTGGTGGCAAGTGATGATGGTATCAATGCAGCAGGCGGTGCAGACCAGAGTGGCTATGGCGGACTAAGAGGTAATGATACGTTTGGTGGAGGCTCTTCATCAAATGGAAGTATTATCATTTCCGGTGGTAATCTTTCCATTACATCATCAGGAGATGGCTTAGATGCCAATGGAACCTTGGAGATTTCCGGTGGATATACTGTTGTTACAGGACCAACCACAGGTGATACGGCAACCCTTGATTATGACGTTAGTGGAGTGATTACAGGCGGAACCTTTATTGGAACAGGAGCACAGCAGATGGCACAGACCTTTAGTGACTCCGGACAGGGTGTTGTTGCGGTCAGCGTTGGTAATCAGCAGGCTGGAACAGAGCTTGTATTGAAGGATGCAGAGGGAAATACAGTGTTGACACACACACCTGATTTGTCTTATGCGATTCTGATTTACAGTGCACCTGAGATTGTGAAGGGTGAGACGTATACCCTGGTAATCGGTGCCGAATCGGGAGAGATTACAGCAAATTAAATGATTAGAGAAATAGAAGGATTATGAAGCGTTTGACGATGGAAATGCTTTGTAATCCTTTTTGTTTGGAAATTCTTAATTGTATATAAATATACGGCACAGTATTGAAATGATAGTACAATTTAGTTTACAATAAGTGGTAAAGAAATAGTAAAGAATTAATAGAATGTAAAAGGAGTATGTGAATGAAGCAATTCAGGAAAGATAATTTATTAAAGGATATTCTCTCAGGAATCATTGTTGCCCTTGTGTCAATTCCGATTTCCATGGGATATGCACAGGTTGCAGGACTTCCGGTGGTATACGGATTATACGGTTCTATATTTCCGATATTGGTATATAGTCTGATTACCTCATCACCTCAGTTTGTGTTTGGTGTGGATGCCACACCGGCTGCATTGGTGGGCGGTGCATTGGCAGGCTTTGGTATTACGGCAGGAACGCAGGAGGCAATGGAGCTTGTTCCCGTGATTACTATGGTGACATCCTTGTGGCTGTTGATATTCTATGTTGTCAGAGCAGGCAGGCTTGTAAATTATATTTCCACGGCAGTTATGGGAGGCTTTATTTCAGGAATTGGATGTACGATTATTCTGATGCAGGTTTCCAAGCTGTTTGGAGGAAGTGCAGGAACCGGTGAATTGCTTACCTTGGTTGTGCATATCGCAGGGCAGTTAGAGAATTTTAATCCTTTGTCTGCGGTATTGGGCTTTGGAACGGTGATTATCATTCTTGTTGCTAAGAAATACATACCTAAGTTTCCGATGTCGGTTGTGCTCATGGCAGTCGGGGCGGGATTGACTTATTTTTGCAAAATAGACCAATATGGTGTGGCACTGCTTCCAACAGTAGAGGCAGGGATGCCAAAGCCTGTTCTTCCGCAGATGTCTGTTTTTATGGCACATGCCAAGGACATTATTGTGTTGGCCTTCTCGATAGCATTGGTTATCGTGGCGCAGACACTGCTTGCCACCAGCAATTATGCATTGAAATATAATTATAAAATAAATAACAACAGAGAAATATTGGCTTATGCCGCCGGAAATATTGCAGGCGGACTGGTAGGCTGCTGTCCGATTAACGGTAGTGTGTCAAGAACCGGAATTGGTGACCAGTATGGCGCAAAGTCACAGGTTATGTCGGTGGCTGCGAGTGTAACTATGGTGTTGGTATTGCTGGTTGGAACGGATTTATTGTCGTACTTACCGGTGCCTGTTCTTACAGGAATTGTCATTGCAGCACTGATTGGTATTATTGAGTTTAAGGTTGCCAAGAAGATGTGGCAGTCGGATAAGCAGGAGTTTTTTATTTTCCTGGCGGCGTTTATGGGAGTATTGCTGCTTGGTACTATTTATGGTGTGATACTTGGCGTGATTTTGTCATTTATTGCAGTAATCATACGTGCAGTGATTCCGCCCAAGTCCTTTGTAGGAATTATACCGGGACATGAAGGTATGTACACGCTGACAAGACATCGTGATGCCAGACCGATAAAGCATACGATTATATATCGTTTTAGTGGTAATCTTTTCTTTGCAAATATTGATACCTTCCAGAAGGATATTGAGGCGGCGATTAAGGAGGATACCAGACAGGTCATCGTGGACGCCAGAGGAATTGGTAATATCGATATTACAGCGGCAGACCGATTATTGATTTTGAACCGTAATCTGAGAGAAAAGGGGATTCATTTCTATATTACAGAGCATGTGGATACTGTAAATGACAGACTTCGAGCTTATGGAGCAGGCAGTCTGATTGAGGAAGGTGTGGTTCGTAGAACCATTTCTTTGGCACTTCGTGCAGCGGGTGTGGAGAAGCCCTATCCATTGGAGGGAGTTTCTATGGATGAGGAGCATCCGTATGAAGAGGCAAATGAGCGCTTGGCTGAGTTTGAATGGGCTTTTGGTGAGGGCGCAGAGGCGAAGATGGAACAGCTTGCGCAGGAAATGGCTGAGCGATTGGTACATTCAGAGAGCCATAGTATAGAAGCGATTGAAGAGGTAGAGGATGATGTATTTGAAGGACGTGTCGGCTTGTTCGATGAGGATGAGCTGTTGGAGCGTTTGGAGATGCATCTGACCGAATTGGAGAAGCAGGGCTTTGCAGATGCGGATGAGGTTGAGGAAATCGAAGAAAGCATTGAGAAGAGAAGAAAGCACATTGAGAAGAAGATTTCACGCCTAAGCCCGGAAGCTCTGGAGCTGTTAAAAGAACATCGAGAAGAGCTTCATGGGCATATTAAGGAGAAGCATCCTTTTTAGGGGCAGTTCCAAAATGCTTCTTATAAGCACGGTAGAAGGCGGAATAATCCTGATAGCCGCACAGGGAAGCTGTCTCCTTGGCAGAAAGGCCGCTTTGCAACATTGCCTTGGAAGCAACCAGTCTTTTGATGAGAATATAGTTTCCAATAGAGGTTGAGGTGTAAGTCTTAAATAAATTGCTCAGATGCGTACGAGAGATATAGAATCTCTTGCACAAATCCTCGGTTGTGATGCTGTCGAATAAGTGCTCATTGATATAAGCCAGAGCATTGCTGACAACGGGATGTGTTGCCGGCAGAGGAGCCGGGGGTGTAGCACTGCGATACAGGGTATGAATTTCAGTGAGTATGGTAAGAAGACTGATGATTACGGAAAGCCTTTTTCCGTAGTCATCAGTTTTTGCCTGTAGAGCAATATTGTGAAAGCTATTTCTGATAATGTCCTGTTTCATTGCATCTAAGGGATAAAAGTTGTTTTGTCCCAAGGGTCTTTTCTCAAAGGGCAGCAGGAGCTCTTTCTTAGGGTCAAGCATAGAAATCGTATCAGGATAGAAATGCAGAATCATTCTTTCATAAGGCTCTTTGTCACTTAGCTTGGTATAGTGTGCTTCATTGGAACGAATGATATAGATGGAGTCTGCCAGCAAGGGATATGTGGTTCCTTCGATGCTAATCACACCATCCCCTGAAATCAAATAGTAGATTTCATAGATTTCGTGAGCATGCATACCGAACTCATGGGAAAAAGGCGGTATGTCCCTATTGTGGTGATAGAGCAATTGCGAATCCTTATAATAATCAATGTATTGCATGACAGTTATCTCCTTTTGAAACCATATATAATGATATATTATGACAGAAGTGAACAAAATGCAATGAATAGAGGCGTAAATGCAATTATCATTGTAAATATAACGGTGTATAGTAAAGATATACTGTGAATAGGGAGGCAAGTGTATGAAAAACTTTGTTTTAGAAAGAAATCAGGAAGTGAAGCTTTATCTGGCAGAGAGCGAGAACAGCGCAGTGCAGATTGCAGTGAAAAACTTCTGTCAGGATATAGAGAAGATATGTGGGGCAAAGGTTTGTATCACCCATGATAAGGAGCAGGCCAAAATCATCGTGGAAACCGTGCAGGAGAAGAATGCGCATCAGGAGTTATTGGATTTAGAGGATAATCTTCGCTGGGAGGCATATTCCATAAAGGTTACTGACGGAAAGCTATACATAGCAGGTGCGGACAGAAGAGGAACGATATACGGTATCTATGAGCTGAGTAATATGTGGGGTGTTTCTCCATGGTATTGGTTTGCAGATGTACCTGTAAAGAAAAAGAAGGCAATCTGTCTGGCGGACGGTTTTACAAAGATGGATTATCCGTCCGTACAGTATAGAGGTATTTTCATCAATGATGAAGAGGAGCTGGAAGCATGGGCGATTGAATACATGAAGGAAGAGACCATTGGCCCGAAAACCTATGAAAAAATATTCGAGTTTCTCTTGCGATTAAAGGCAAATTATAT
The DNA here is from genome assembly GCA_045579665.1 of Lachnospiraceae bacterium. Taxonomy (GTDB): domain Bacteria; phylum Bacillota; class Clostridia; order Lachnospirales; family Lachnospiraceae; genus COE1. The sequence goes on along the minus strand of JAZNMO010000212.1, from coordinate 4,210 downwards.
TTGGCCGGCAATGCATGTCAATGCATTTAATATGGATAAGGAAAACGGGCGCCTTGCCAATGAAATGGGAATGGTAGTAGGAACCTCTCATTGTGATATGCTGCTTAGAAGTAATCAGAATGAATGGAAGCCTTGGATTCAGGAGAAGGGCTATGAAGGGGCAGAATATGATTATTCCATAGAAGGACGTAATCGGGAAATCGTGCAGGAGTATTGGAGAGAAAGCGTTTTGCAGAATAAGGATTATGAGGTCTGCTACACCGTAGGTATGCGTGGAATTCATGATAGTGGCTTTGTTACTCGTGCTTTGTCAGAGAAAAATCTGTCTGAGGAAGAACTAAAGCAGGAGAAGATTAAGCTTCTAGAGAAGGTAATTGCCGACCAAAGAGAGCTTCTCTATGAGAATACAGGCAGAAGAGATTTATTACAGTCATTTGTTCCTTATAAGGAGGTTATGCTTCTGTATGATGCCGGACTTAAGGTTCCGGAGGATGTCACTTTGATATGGGCAAATGATAACTTTGGCTATATGAGAAGATATCCAAGTAAGGAGGAGCAGAAGAGAAAGGGTGGTCATGGCTTGTATTATCATGCTTCCTACTGGGCGCACCCTGGAATGAGCTATCTCTTCTTCAATTCTACACCTTTGGCACATATGAAGAATGAATTAAAGAAAGCATATGAAAATGGCATTCAGAGAATGTGGATTCTTAATGTAGGAGCGATTAAGCCTCTGGAAATTGATTTAGAGTTCTTTATCACCTATGGATGGGAGATTGCACATAATGAGGTGAAGACAGCCAAGATATCAGATTATCTGACCAATTGGGTGGATAGCAATTTCAGTGGCGGCTTTGGTAGGGAGGCAGCAGATATCTATGAAAGTTTTTCGCAGACTGCGAATGTTCGTAAGGTAGAGCATATGAAGGCAAATGTCTTTTCACAGACAGCCTTTGGAAATGAGGCGGCAAGAAGAATGCAGAAGCTGCAAGGCCTTTTTGATAGAACTGTGAAGCTCCATCAGGCATTGAAGGAAGAGGAAAAGGAAGCCTTTTTCCAAACCTTTGCCATGAAGATTTATGCCGCATATTTTGTGAATGCCTCATATTATTATGCAGATAGAAGCACATGGATGTACGATATAGGGCGGCCACAGGCGGCAGATGAGAATCTTGCACTTTCAAGATGGATGGATGACCATAAGCGCAGACTGTTGCATTACTATAATACAATTATGTGTGGCGGTAAATGGAATAAGATATTAACACCGGAAAGTTTTCGACCACCGTGCATGGCGTTGTATCCGGCAGGTAAGCCTGCTCTTGTGATGGATAAGGAGGATGCAAAGCTAGAGGAAAAGAAGGAATTATCCAAGTTGCATACAACCACATCAGGATTTTGCGAGAACGATGGTTATATTTCTATATTAGCACAGCATTTTGAAAGAAATACCGGCTGGCGAGAGTTAGAGCATCTGGGAAGATATGAAGGAAGCCTGATGGAAGCCTTTGGCGGACAGTTGGAGTATGAGCTACAAACGGTAAAAGAGGGAAGTTTTTTATTGGAGTTATACAGGTTCCCGACCTTGAATTCAAAGGGCAGACTGCGTGTAGGAATCAGTGTGGATGACGGAGAAATCAGTATATTAGAGTCAGAAGCAAGGGATGAATGGTGCGGCACTTGGAAGCAGAATGTTATGAATAATGTGGAGAAGATGTATTTACAGCTTCCGTATTTGGAGGCAGGTCAGCACAAGCTCACCGTACATAGCATAGACAACTATATTGCATTCTCTAAAATTGTGATTTATACAGGAGAATTTGTGAAGTCAAATCTGGGACCGTGTGAGAGCTACCATGCGCAGCTTAATCCAAATCCACAGAGGGGAGAGAGTGAATTTTGTCCGAACAAAGAGGCTTTAGATAAGCTTAGCTTACAGTTGTTTCAATGTGATAAGGCACCATTACCGGAGGTGATTTATGCAGATAAAGCGTTCTGGAAAAAGGACCGTCTGTTCTTGAAGAATGATACCCGTAAGCAGGATAGGCTTGGTGAGCAGAAGTATTCTTTTGATGTAGCAGGACATAAGAATGTTTATACAAAGTTTGGAAATGGTGTGATACAGGAGAAGCAGGGCGTTATTGCATGGGGCGCAGAGTATGCTTTGGAGAATTCGGAATATGCTTTTTGCAAGCCTTCTAAGGAAGGTGTTATGTGGGAGCATACCCAGTCGGAGACGGATGGCAGGACGGGTATTGCCATGCATGTAGCAGAGGATGACTTGTTCTGGACGGACATGGAGGAAGCTCCATCCATTAACTATAAGATTAAGTGCAGTGGTGGAAAATATAACATATGGTTATATTTAAAGTATGATGACGAGCCGAATGCACATTGTACGATTGCCATAGATGGCGAGGAAATTCCACAGGCAAAGATGTATAACGGAGGACGTTTATGGAATTACGGAACGAAGCAGAATTGGATTTGGATGATTGTGACAGAAGCTGATATGTCTGAAGGTGAGCATCTGTTTTCAGTTTGTGCCAGAGCCTCACAGCTAAGAGTCGATAGAATTTATCTGTCCAAGACAGAGGAGCATCCGCCGATTGATGCCGAGTGGGAAGAGGCCAAGAGAAAATAATTGACAAAAGGAAAGATTGGTTGTATTCTTTATAGAAATATTATCAAAGGCTATGAAGAGAAGAGTAAGTAGTTAGATATGTTACAGAGAGTCTGATTAGGTGAGAGCAGGCACAGAAGGAACTATTGAAAATGGTCTCGGAGCTGCGTACCGAAGCTGTTAAGCTAAGGCTACGACGGGTGCACCCGTTACAGTGATAGACTATCGATGAATCATTTCTCATCCGTAGTTGATAAGGCCTATATCGCGAGGTATAGGTGAATTTAGGGTGGTAACACGAAGCAGTTGCTCTCGTCCCTGAAAAAGAAATTTTTCAGAGAGGAGGGCTTTTTTATTGCAGAAAATGGAATAAACCATAGAAATTAAGTTATCACTATAAAATTTAGAAATGAGGTATGTAATATGAGAAATATTTTAATTGGTGGAGCATGGCCATATGCAAATGGGTCATTGCACATAGGTCACATTGCAGGTTTGTTACCGGGAGATGTATTAGCCAGATATCATAGAGCTATTGGTGACAATGTATATTTTGTGTCAGGAAGTGACTGTCATGGAACGCCTGTGGCAATTCGGGCAAAGCAGGAAAATAGAACACCACAAGAGGTGAGTGATTTTTATCACGAAGAATTTGCAGAGTGCTTCGAAAAGTTAGGATTTAGCTATGATGTATATACTAAGACATCATCTGATGAGCATAAAAACTTTGTAAGAGAGTTTCATAGAAAGCTATATGATAGTCCTTATGTTTATGAAAAGGAAGTTCCACAGGCATATTGTGAGAATTGTAATACGTTTTTGGCGGATCGTTTTGTGCTGGGAAAATGTCTGAAGTGTGGAAGTGACACCAGAGGGGATCAATGTGATGCTTGTGGTACTGTTCTTGAACCGGAGACGCTTACGGAGCCGGTTTGTGCAGTATGTGGAAGCTCGATAGGATTAAGGTAGCATGTGGTAATACGTTATATCAGTGCGTTCAAATTATTGCTAATCTGGCAGTTCTGCTGTCACCATTTATACCATTTTCGTCTGAAAAAGTTTTACAGTGGTTGAATATATCTAATAAATGGGAAAGGCAAACTGTTGAGACTGGCTATCATCTTCCGGAAGTGGATATTCTGTTTCAGAGGCTTGATAAAAAGGTTATAGAGATTGAAACTGAGAAACTTCCTAAACTTTAACTAAGGTTAAATGATAAATAGCCAGTGCATATTTATTGATAAAGTGCATTGGCTATAATATCTTAAAATATAGTTACTATTATACAAATTGAATTTGTTTTCAAATCAGTCTATGAACCAACCATTCTATTAGTGTGATGGACTGATTGTGTGTTGCATTGTAGTAATCGTTTTCACAAACAATTTCCTCAAATACAAATTGTTCTCTCTGCATGGCGAAAGCTTGTGAAAGCTTAAATTTGCCTATAACATTCCAATACACTCGACAACCTTGTTATTCCACTCCTGCAAACTAAGCCCTCTCTGTGGTAAATAATGCACTTTGGTAATTAATTCTTGAGGGATATGTTTTTCTATTTGTTCTTTGTACTGCTCAGGTACAATA
>JAZNMO010000211.1:0-54085 GCA_045579665.1 Lachnospiraceae bacterium | reverse complement strand
TGACAATGATTGCTCCTGCCGGAGTGAAACACCAGATTAAAAAAGATAAAGAAAGTTGCGCTATTAAAGTCTTATATTTTCATGCGATGTAATATGTTATTTTGTCTACATTTTAAGAGCGCTGACTGAAATCAGTCAGCGCTCTTAGTTATACTTATAATTCTTCTACATTCACAGTCTTTCCATCTCTCCAGATTCTTTCTAAGTCATAGAAATTACGACTTTCCCTGTCAAAGATATGAATCACAATATCATAATAATCTAAGAGTATCCAGTTAGCGTTTGCATAACCTTCTGTCTGTCTCTCATGCATTCCGGCTTTTGCAAGCTTCTCTAACACATTGTCTGCCAAAGCCTGTACTTGACTCTTGTTATTACCATGTGTAATCACAAAACAATCTGCTACAGAAGATACCTCATGAATATCAATTACTTGGATATTCTCTGCCTTCTTGTCCTCTAATGCATCTATAATAAGCTGTAATACTTCTTTTCTGCTCATTCTCTACCAGCCTTTCTCTAATGCCTGATTATGCTTTGCTTTCGCAAGAAGCAATATAATAACGATAAGTTTCCTGTGTCATAGGGTCCATTGGTTCACCTTTTTCCTCAAGATAGTTTAAAGTATTTGCCAATATCTTAAGCAATGCAGCATCAATATCAACAAATGCCAACTGTCTAATCACATCCATCTCTGGGAGTGGCTTCCTTAATGGCTCAATATAGTCCGCAATAAATATAATCTTCTCTAAGAGTGACATTCCAGGACGACCGGTCGTGTGCCATGTGATAGCATTTAAGATATCTTCGTCATCAATATCAAACTCATTCTTAGCAATGTGGGCGCCTACCTTACCATGTAAGAGAAAGGCGTTCTCCTTTTCAAGCTCTGAATATACAATCTTATATTTATCACAAATACGAAGCTTCTCTTCATTATCCATGCATTTTGCGCAATCATGCAGCATGCCTGCAATCATTGCCTTATCTGCAAAATCCGAATTTGTCGTATCCGGATTATAACGCATCGCCATTGCTACTGCAATATATGCTACACTCTCTGTATGATGATATCTTTCCTTTGTCAGCTCTTTTTTTAGGTACTTCTTAATCTTCTTCATATAAATGCTCCTGCTTTATATAGTCCAGTACCGTACAAGGCACCATATCAGAGATATTACTTCCAAGCCTTACACCCTCGCGAATGGCTGTGGAAGAAATATCTACCTTATCCATATTCAAATATACAATCTTAGCACCCAACTTTGCCAGCTCTTCACCCTTAACATGCAACATATTCATATCACTGTCATCTCTCACTGCACACACCAAGGTACACAATGCAAAGATAATCTCAGGCTCTTTCCATTTATCAATATATAATAAAGAATCAGCTCCGAGAATAAAATAGTACTCTGTATCTGGATGTGCTATGGTCATGCGCTGCAAGGTATCATAGGTATAGGTATTTCCTTCTCGTTCCACTTCGACCAAAGAAAGCTCAAAATACGGAAAATCAGCAATAGCAGCCTGGGTCATTGCCACTCTATGCTTCGCATCCAGTACATTCTTTTTTAAATACGAGTTGCCGCTTGGCATGAAAAGTACTTTATCCAGCTTTAAGGTTTCATAAGCACACTTAGCCAGCCGGATGTGTCCATTGTGAATGGGATTAAAGGTTCCTCCCATAATGCCTACTCTTTGCATATGAATAACCAGCCTTTCCACTTACTATTTGGGAAGAATAATCTTCTGATTCTCCTTAAATGGCTTATATAATACAATCTTCTTACCGATAACCTGTACTACCTGTGAGTGAGTACGCTCAGCGATTACATTTGCAATCTCCTTTGGATCATCGATACAATTCTTTAATACTGCAATCTTTACTAATTCTCTTGTATTAAATACCTCTGAAATAGCCTCCACATTCTCAGGTGTTACAGAAGACTTGCCAATCTGAAACACAGGATCAATGTTCATGGCCAATCCCTTAAGATATGATCTCTGCTTACTTGTCATATTTCCTCTCATTCTGCCGCATCAAGCGGCCAAGTATCTATTGATTATTATTTATAGTAATTAAAAGCAAGACCGTACATACGAACAGTCGCACCCTCTTCGATTCCAAGAGCCTCAAGCTCGTCCAAAATACCATTATCTCTAAGGAAATCCTGGAAGAACTTGAATCCTCTCTCTGACTCAAGGTTCGTATAACCAAGCATCTTCTCGATTCTAGGTCCTTCTACTACGTATTCATTTGCTTTTTCATTGTATTCAACTGTATATGGTTCATTTCCTGTCACAATGTCAATATCAGGTATAAACTCAGGCTCAAATACTGTTGGTGCTTCATTAATCTCTGCCAGCATATCGCTTACATAATAAAGCAACTCATTCAATCCCTTTCCTGAAACTGCTGAAATAGGAAATACCTTAATTCCCTTTGGCTCAAATTCACTGCGAAGCTTTGCAACAGGGTCTTCACCATCTTCTACATAAATGGCATCTATCTTATTCGCTGCAATAACCTGTGGTCTATTCACAATATCTGCATTATAAGCCTCTAATTCCTTGTTAATCGCATAGATGTCTTCGATTGGGTCTCTTCCTTCTGTAGAAGCTGCATCTACTAAATGAATCAGGACCTTAGTTCTCTCAATATGTCTTAAGAACTCATGTCCAAGCCCAACACCCTCTGAAGCACCTTCGATTAATCCCGGGATATCCGCAATTACAAAGCCTTTCTTACCATCTAAATCTACAACACCAAGGTTTGGATTCAAGGTTGTAAAGTGGTAATTTGCAATCTTAGGTCTTGCATTGGTAACGCGGGATAATAATGTAGACTTACCTACATTAGGATATCCGACTAAACCAACGTCTGCAATTACCTTTAATTCAAGGAACAACTCAAGCTCCTTTGCAGGCTGTCCCGGCTGTGCATACTTAGGTGCCTGCATGGTAGATGTCGCATAATGCTGATTACCATTTCCACCTTTACCGCCTGACAAAATAACAAATCTGCGGTTATCACATGACATATCTGCAATAACCTTACCTGATTCAAACTCCTTAATAACAGTTCCTTCCGGAACCTTAAGGATAATATCTTCTCCGTTCTTACCACGGCAATTCTTCTTACCGCCGTTCTCGCCGTCCTCAGCGCAATACTTTCTGACATGACGGTAATTTACTAAGGTATTCATACCTTCATCAACTTCAAAAATTACACTTCCGCCATGTCCACCGTCGCCGCCATCCGGACCACCGTTTGGAACATATTTCTCTCTTCTGAAGGAAACGTGACCGTCTCCACCTTTTCCGCTTCTTATATAAATTCTCGCTCTATCTGCAAACATAATTCCCTCCATGGCATAATAATTGAAGTAAAAAGGACTTCAGGTGTTCCTGAAGCCCTTAACACATTCGTAAAATAAATCCTATAAATTACTGCTCTACAGGATATACGGAAGCCTGTTTCTTATCTCTTCCCTTTCTTTCGAATCTGAGTACACCATCAACTAATGCAAATAATGTATCATCTCCGCCACGTCCTACATTGACACCTGGATGAATCTTTGTTCCACGCTGTCTATATAAAATGTTACCTGCCTTTACGAACTGACCGTCTGCTCTTTTTGCACCTAATCTCTTAGACTCGGAATCTCTACCGTTCTTAGTAGAACCTACTCCCTTCTTATGAGCAAAAAACTGAAGGTTTAATTTCATCATGGTCTTACACCTCCTCAAATGTGAGTCTTAAATATTTCTTGCCACCTTGTTTAATAATACTCTCTAGCCCTAATATCATTGAATCCATTAAAAGTTTTGTCTTATCACTACAATCCGGAACAAATCGGCAATCAATATAACCGGTTGTAGCATCTGTTTTGGCCTCCATTTCCTGCTTGGCTATTTCTTCGATAGAATTCAAAGTATTAATAACCAAAATAGAAATCGCTGAACAATAAATATCCTTACCGGATGCTCTAAACTCCGCATGGCCTTTGCAAGTAAAACCTTTATAGGAATCTCCATTAGTTCTATAAATAGTAACTGTAGTCATATTAACGAAACCTATTTCATCAATTAAGCGTTGATTTTCTCAATCTTAACCTGAGTGTATGCTTGTCTATGACCGTTCTTCTTGTGATAGCCTGTCTTTCTCTTATACTTGTAAACGATAACCTTCTTGCCTCTTCCCTGCTCCATAACAGTTGCAGTTACAGTAGCCTTAGCTACGTCATCGCCAACCTTAAGAGAATCATTGCTAACAGCAATAACTTTGTCAAAAGTTACAGTGCTTCCAACTTCGTTCTCAAGCTTCTCAACCTTGATTACATCTCCCTCGGAAACCTTGTACTGCTTTCCACCTGTTGCAATAATTGCGTACATATTGCACCTCCTAAATAATTACTCGCTAACTTTGGTGTCGCAAAAGTGCGCACTTCTACCTCGTTATGCGGCATACTCATAAATATTATCATCAAATCCTCGAACTGTCAACATTTGTTGTGAAAAATAATATATTTTTTGTAAAGCCAATAATTCTCCTTTATCTCAAGTCAAAATCTGCTTTGCAAGAATTGGTTTCGTCTTCTTACGAGTAATCTCCACAAGTCCAAGCGGTGTCATATCTACCACATTGGTATAAATCTTATCCTGCGAAGCCAGATGCTTTAATTCCTTGATTAAAGTCTCCTGTTTCTCCAAACTCTTCATATTTAGAAAATCTATAATAATAATACCCGAAAGATTTCTTAACCGAATCTGGCGCATGACTTCTGTTGCCGCTTCCATATTAATCCGATAAATATATTCGTCATTTTCCTTACCCGAAATGTTCTTACCGGAATTCACATCAATGACATACATTGCTTCCGTTTGTTCGATTATCAGATAAGCTCCTGATTTCATCCATACCTTCTTATCAAACAGCTCACCAAGCTTGGTTTCTACTGCATACAGCTTCTGCATAGAATAAGCCTTATCTTCATATAGCCTAAGTAAAGGAAGAAGCTCCGGTCTGTTACTGCCAAGATATGCTTTTATTTCATCGAAAAGTACTTCATCATCTGTAACGATTTCTCCAAACCCGGCATGACTATTATCACATATCTGTGTTAAATATTCAGCTGGCACCTTTCTCACACAGCTATAGCAGGTTCTATGCCGGCTGTTTTGCAGTAATAAATCCATTTCCGAAGCAAGTTGTTTACACTCCTCGCTTAACACAGACAGCTGATTCTCCTCTGCAAGCTTACCTGCATTGGTACGGACTACAACTCCATAAGAAATATCCTCAGATACTGCCTCAAGCAGCGCATCCTTCCATTTCTTTGCTATCTTATTGGAAATGCCTTTCTTGGTATCCGCATTTGTTATGACACAGTAACTTCCTGCCAAAGACAGATTCAATGTGAAAACAGGTTCCTTTGTACGAACTGCCTCTTTCTCTAACTGTACCAGCACTTCATCTCCGGCAACCAGCTTACCATTATACTCTCTATTGGTAAGTACAGGCGTGTATTTATCCAATGGCAAAAAGCCCTTCTTTCCCGGAAGATAGTCAATAAACGCAGCATTCAGATGTGAAACCACATTAATTACCTTTGCCACATAGATATCTCCAATGGAACCATTTTCATTCTGCGCAGAAAAAGCAACTGAATCCATTCGATTGTTACTTGCTACAAAGGACAAAACTCCCTGCTTATATCTTGTTATTACAAGCTTTGCATCTGCCATTAGAAATCATCTCCAACCTGTCCTAAAGGAACCAGCTTACGGTTCTCCTCGTTACCAAGATTTGTATAGGTTTCTTCTCTTGTTACCAAAAGTGCAAGCTCATTAAGCTCAGCATCATTTTGCTCATAAAATGCTTTCATAACTAAGCTTGGCTTAATATTTCCTGAACTACTGCAATCCACTGTAATCGAAATATCCTTACCATTCTCTAGCATATGACAATCATAAATAGAGGGCTTCATATCAAAGGTAGACTCACTTCTCTTTGTCTGCTTTGTTACCACAATCTCATCCTGTGCATAGAAATCTGCAAGCTTAGACGCATAATCAAAGCCCGGCTCATAGCCCTCTCTAAAACGAATGGTATAAGTAGCTGCGGAAACACTTGCCATAGCGTTTCCTGCCGTCTCAGGAAGAAGCTTAATCTCTAACACTTCGATTCCCTCTACCATCTGTGCATTTAACTGCTGCATCATATCAGCCGCAGTTGTTATGGAATTCACTTCAATATCCATATATTCGCCATTACTCTCTAAGCCGATACCAAGAGGCTGGGCAAAAGACATAATCTGATGCGGACTAAAGCCGCTTGAATATGCAATATCTATTCCGGCACGTCTGATTGCTTTCTGGAAAAAGCGCATGACATCAAGGTGTCCGATAAATCTCAGGGCACCGTATTTTGAAAATTTAACTCTAAGCTTCATCGTTTGCACCATCCTTTTTATTTCTAGGCTCCACACATACGCCACAGCCAAAACGGGCCGCACCGCATGCATTACATTCCAAATAGCAATTCTTCGTAACCTCTTCCTTTGTTGCCTGCAGCCATTCTCTCATTAAGAAATCCTTTGTAACACCGCAATCAATAAAGTCCCAAGGGAAAATTTCATCTAAATCTCTTTCTCTTGTGGTATAGAATCCGATATCAATACCACACTCCTCAAAGGTTTGCATCCAGATATCATTCTGATAATACTCAGCCCATGCATCGTAAATACATCCCTTCTGATATGCCTTTAGGACAACCTCTGCAACCTTTCTATCGCCTCGCGCAAGGATGCCCTCCATTACACTGGCGTCGGCCTCATGCCAGTTATACTTAATACTCTTCTGATTGAGCTGTTCCATAATAGAACGCTTGGTTAAATATGCCTTATCTAAGAACTGCTCCTTGGTGCACTGTGGTGCCCACTGGAACGGTGTAAACGGCTTTGGAATAAAGAAGGAGGTACTTGCAACAATCTGTACCTTGCCGTTTCTCTTCTCCTTTGGCACTGTCTCATAAAATGTCGCTGCAATCTTATTGGAAAGCTCTGCAATTCCTCTGATATCCTCCTCTGTCTCTGTAGGAAGACCAAGCATGAAATAGAGCTTAACTCTTGTCCATCCACCCTCAAAGGCAAGCTTGGAACCATTTAAAATAACTTCCTCTGTTAAACCTTTATTAATAACATTTCTTAATCTCTGACTACCTGCCTCAGGCGCAAAAGTAAGACTGCTCTTCTTCACATCCTGTACCTTCTCCATAACATCAAGGGAAAAGGCATCGATACGAAGGGAAGGCAGGGAAATATTAATCTTCTTCTCATTACACTCTTCAATCAGGAAATTCACCAGCTCTTCTAACTTTGAATAATCACTTGAACTTAATGAGCTAAGAGAAATCTCTTCATGCCCTGTATTGGCAAGCATCTTTACTGCATATTCCTTGAGCATCTCAACATCTCGCTCACGTACCGGACGATAGAGCTGTCCCGCCTGACAGAATCGACAGCCTCTGGTACAACCACGCTGAATCTCCAATACCACTCTGTCCTGTGTACACTTAATAAATGGCACAACAGGCTTCTCTGGGTAATAGGTGTTTGTAACATCCTTTACAATTTCCTTCATAATCTTTGTAGGAATACCTTCTCTTGTGGGAGTAAAGGACGCAATCGTACCATCCTCCTTATAGCTTACCTCGTAAAACTGTGGCACATAAAGTCCCGGAATCTTAGCCGCCAAAGCCAAGAATTCTGTTCGACTCATATTCTTAGCTTTACATTCCTTATATAAATCTAACAAATTACGGTACTGGGTTTCACCCTCGCCAATATAGAAAATATCGAAGAAATCTGCAATTGGTTCAGGATTATATGCACATGGACCACCGCCGATTACGATAGGGTGTTCCTCTGTTCTATCCTTTGCCATCAGCGGAATCTGCGCCAAATCAATCACCTGTAAGATATTGGTATAACACATCTCATACTGAATAGTTATGCCTAAGAAATCAAAATCCTTCAGAGGCTCCTGTGACTCTAATGCAAAGAGAGGAATATTTTCCTTTCTCATAATGGCATCCAAATCAGGCCATGGCGAATACACTCGCTCACACCACGTATCTTCAAAGCTATTTAACATATCATAGATAATCTGTATTCCAAGATGTGACATTCCAATTTCATACACATCAGGAAAGCACATGGCAAAACGAATATCTACCTGCTCTTTATCTTTCATGACACTGTTTACTTCGTTACCGATATAACGTGCCGGCTTTTCAATCTTTAATAAAATCTCATCACTTAGCGCTAAATTTCGCATGTAATTTCTCCGTTTCTATTTATAAATATGTGTTTCTCAAACCACACAAACACCTGTGTAGTAGCTCCTAATAATGTGCTTTTAGCACATTCTGCGCCGCAAAAGCGTCATATTAAAAAAGCATAACACAGGTGTTAAGTCTTTACAATATTTTATTATCCAATAAAGCGTCCTTCTTCGTCAAATGTACACAATACACCACCGATATCTACAACACCAGTTTGCATCACTCCATTTGTATCGAAGTAATAAATATGGTTACCAATCGTTACCATACCGGTCTCCATATGACCGTCTGCAGCAAAATATCTTCTGCCATCAGGGAAATCAAGGAAACCTGTATACATGACACCATCGGCGCCAAAGAAGAACTTCAATCCTGCAAGCTCGTGCAAGCCTGTCAGCATCAAACCATTGGAATCGAAGTAATACAGCTTATTATCAACCAAAGTCAATCCTAATGCCATCGTTCCATCCGGCTTAAAATAGAAGGTTCCATTCTCTGTCGGTAACCAACCGGTATAAAGCTTACCGGTTCCATCAAATAAGTATCTGGCACCATTCAAATCCAGCCAGCCCTTCTTCATCTTATAGTTCTCGTAATAGTAAATCGCACCCTTACGAGCCACAAAGCCTGTGTCAACAATGGTTGTGGAATAATCCTTTAAGGAGAAATTCAAGTCTACATCTCCCTTGATTCCGTTAATTCTTCCTGTACTGCTATACTGCCATACAGAGGCATCTGGAATATCCAGTTTATTCCCCCACTGTGCGACCCATTTATCATAATGTATGTTGCCGATTTTGCTGTTGAACCAGTATTTATTTGCATAAACCATCGGATGATACCCTTCAGCCTCTACCAAAGCACAGAAGGTATTTGCCATCAATGCCAGCGTGTTCGCACTCAAGCTCTGCTGAACCTTGTCCTCCACATCCCAGACAATCGGATAGGATACCTCAAGATTCTGTACCAGATTCAGCACGAACTGTGCTTCCATGGCAGCTTCATGTACATTGGTAGCATAAGAATAGATATAAACACCTGTCTTAATGCCTGCCGCCTGTGCACCTAACATATTAGCAAAGAAATAATCATCAATTCCGCTTTTCAGGCTTCCTGCCTTAATAAACGCAAAGGAAACACCGCTTTTGGCTACAGCATTCCAGTCAATCTTTCCCTGCCATTTAGAGACATCAATACCTGTTTGAATCGTGTTAGCATTTGTATGAAGTGTTGGCACGCCCGAAAGCATCAGGGATGCCAATGCGATGCATATACTCTTAGTAAGCATCTTTCTGCATCTGTAAATACGACCTCTCGTCATTTGTGATATATTCTCCCCTTTCTGTGAGTTTTCCCACAAATACAGTATATCGTATTTATTCACACTTCGCTATATGAAATTGTTGGGAAGATTCAGACAAAACAAAAAACATATGTGTTCACAGTTATCTGTTTGCTAATTCCACCATAATCTCTTCCCAGGTTACACCCTTCTCAACCATAAGAACCATCATGTGATATAGGAAATCTGAAATCTCATACTTAATCTCATTTGTGTTTGGATTCTTAGCTGCAATTACAATCTCTGTAGCCTCTTCACCAAGCTTCTTTAATATCTTATCTACACCCTTATCAAAGAGATAATTCGTATAAGAACCATCCTTAGGGTTAATCTTTCTATCCATAATAACACCATAAACATCCTCGAATACCTTTAATGGATTAGTGTCATTATACTCTTTCTTAAGCACTTCATTAAAGAAACAAGAGTAGCTTCCGGTGTGACATGCTGCACCAACCTGTGAAACCTTAGCAAGCATAGTATCCATATCACAATCTATCGTTAAGGACTTCACATACTGGAAATGACCGCTTGTCTCACCCTTTGTCCAAAGCTCATTACGACTTCTGCTCCAATAAGTCATCTTACCTGTCTCAATGGTCTTATTGTAAGACTCTTCATTCATATAAGCTACCTGCAATACTTCATTTGTTCTGTAATCCTGTACAACAACAGGCAACATTCCGTCTGAGTTTAACTTAAAATCACTCCACTTGTAAGTAGCCTCGCATACACTAACAGTAAGTCCCTGTTTTGCAAGTGCCTGCTTCCATACATAGATATCCTTGGCATGGTCATTGACAAAATTACCTGTAATACCGTCAATACCATCATGACCTAACAATGTCGCCAAAGCATCCTCTTCCATGCGCTCTGCAAGGCAGGTAGAAGGAAGTGCTGTAACAGCATATGCCTCTGAAATAATGTTAGAGTTCATGCAGATAAGTTCACTCACATACTCCTCAAGCAATGTCTTATTTGCCTCAAGCTCAGACACATTGGCATAAGACGCAAGAATCTTACTCTTACCAAACTTCTTAGATACTTCTTCTGTTATTTCTACATTAGAAGCCTTAGAATAGTTCAATACAGCCTTCGCACAGCCTGCATACAAAAGCTTCTTAATATCCTCCATACGCTTTACATTACCTGCACCAATGACAGGTACCTCGCTTACAAGCGCAATCTTCTTAATGATATCAAGAGCTGCCTCATGCTCCTCATCTGTCACTGACTGGTCAAATACAATAATTCTGTCCGCACTGTTATTACAATAATATGCTGCAAGCTCTGCCGCATCCTCACTTACTACAGTGTGGTCTGTAAGACTTCTGACTGCCTTACCCTGATATAAATATATACATGCATCAATTAATTTCTTACTCATGCCAATTTCCTTTCTTATCTCATATATATCGCACGAAAAGGTGTCACTGTATGAAATGACACCTTACTTTCGATTCTAAGCCAGACTTCCCTTTGTAGAAAGCACATCCTGAATTCTATTATCGTAAGAGGTAGCATCATCTAAAGCCTTTGCAAATGCCTTAAAGATTGCCTCTATCATATGATGACTGTTATTACCACTTAACATCTTAATATGAATATTCATACCTGCGCTGTAGGATACTGCATAGAAGAATTCTTTTACAAGAGAGGTATCTAACTCGCCACACATCGCATCCGGAAAGCTGCAATCAAACTGCAGATAAGGACGTCCGCACAAATCTACTGCACAAAGTGCCAAAGCATCATCCATCGGAAGAATAAAATATCCGTAACGTTTAATACCCTTCTTGTCTCCTGCCGCCTCACGAATTGCATTACCGAGAACGATTCCTGCATCCTCCACGGTATGATGTCCGTCCACCTTCAAATCACCCTTAATAGCAACATCTAAGTTAAAGAAGCCATGCTTTGCAAATCCTTCTAACATGTGGTCAAAGAATCCGATTCCCGTACTTACATTGGAAGCTCCGTCTCCGTCCAAATTCAAACACATCTGAATGTCTGTTTCTTTTGTAACTCTGTTTACACTTGCACTTCTACTCATATTCCACCTCCACAAATATTATCATTAGTCTTCAAATCTGACTCTGATTGAATTCGCATGTGCTGTTAAGCCTTCCTTCTCAGCGAATAATTCAATATCCTTATGTACCTTCTCTAATGCTTCTCTGGAATAGCTGATAATGCTTGATTTCTTCACATAATCATCAACATTTAAAGGTGAGAAGAACTTTGCAGTACCGTTTGTCGGTAATACATGGTTTGGTCCTGCATAATAATCACCAAGCGGCTCAGAAGAATACTCTCCAAGGAAAATGGCACCTGCATTCTTAATCTTTGTCATGGTATCAAATGGATTCTTTGTCAGAATCTCTAAATGCTCTGACGCAATCTCATTGGTCGCTTCTATCGCTGTCTCCATATCAGGAGCAATCAAAATATATCCATAGTTATCCAAAGACTTCTGCATAATCTCTGTACGGCTTAACTTACCTAAGAACACATCTACTTCTTTAGAAACTGCTTCAGCAAGCTCACGGCTGGTTGTAACTAAAATTGCAGACGCAAGCTCATCATGCTCTGCCTGTGATAATAAATCCGCAGCCACATACTTAGGTGTTGCAGTCTCATCTGCTAATACCAGAATCTCAGAAGGACCTGCAATGGAATCAATACTTACATGTCCGTATACCGCACGCTTTGCAAGGGCTACAAAGATATTACCGGGACCTACAATCTTATCTACCTTAGGAATCATCTCAGTTCCATATGCCAATGCCGCAATTGCCTGTGCACCGCCCACCTTGAAAATCATGTCAACACCTGCAATATCAGCAGCAACCAATGTGGCAGGATTTACCTTGCCATCTGCACCTGCCGGTGTAGTCATTACAATATTAGGTACACCTGCTACCTTTGCCGGAACAACATTCATTAATGTGGTAGAAGGATAAGCAGCCTTTCCGCCCGGAACATAGACACCAACTGTCTGCATAGGTGTAATCTTCTGTCCAAGGATAGTTCCGTCTTCCTTTGCATCAAACCAGCTGTTTCTCTTCTGCTTCTCATGATAAGCTCTGATATTGGCAGCAGAGTCCTTCATCACACGGATAAAGTTCTCATCAATCTGTGTATAAGCTTCTTTAATCTCCTCCGGTGTTACCATGAAGGTTTCCTTTGTCATTTCACACTTATCAAACTTCAAGGAATACTCAAAAATAGCCTCTTCCTTTCTTGTCTTTACATTCTCAATAATATCTGCAACGATTTTTTCATACTCGCCGTAATCATTTGTACTTCTCTTTAATAAATCCTCTAACAGATTCTTCTTTGTTTCATTTGTCAGACTAACAATTCTCATATCTTAACCATGCCTTTCGCAAATTAATAATTTGTTATAACTGTGCCTTTAATGCCTGAAGGATTTCCTTAATTCTGTCTGCTTCCATCTTCATGCTGACCTGATTTACAATCATTCTTGCTGATAATGGGCAAATCTCTTTCAATACCTCTAAGCCGTTCTCACGAAGCGTAGAACCGGTCTCTACAATATCTACAATCACATCACTCAAATCCACAATCGGTCCTAATTCAACAGAACCATGCAGCTTAATAATATCAACTGTCTGATGCTTCTTGTTATAGAAATAATCCTTTGCAATATTGGGATACTTACTTGCTACACGAATCATCTCATGATGCTGTAACAGCTCCTTAGCTGATGCCGGACCGCATACACACATACGGCACTTTCCAAAGCCAAGGTCCATCACCTCGTATACCTTACGATTCTCCTCTAAAATAGTATCCTTTCCTACAACACCGATGTCCGCCGCACCGTACTCAACATAAGTAGGTACATCCGAACCCTTTGCAAGGAAAAACTTCAGCTTTAGCTCCTCATTCACAAAGATAAGCTTACGCGAATCCTTGTCCTTCATCTCCTCACATGTAATACCAATCTTCTCTAATAACTCTAATGTCTTATATGCAAGTCTGCCTTTACCAAGTGCAAAGGTCAGATATCTCATATCTTCACTCATCTTCTAACCAACCTTTCCAAAACTAATTCACGTAAATAACCTTTGCAAAATGATGTGTCTTTGCAAACTGCTCATATGCTTCCTTAGACTGCTCCTGCTTCATCATTACTGTAGAATAGCCTTCAGCCCTGTACTTTTTAGCCTCGGCAATCGCCTGTGCAGCTTCACAGCTGTATACAAGAAGCAAATTCTTATTATCAGCAGCAGGACAAAGCTTCTGTCTTGTCAATGCTGCTACCAAATCATCAATCATAACCACAAAGCCTGTTGCAGGAGCCGGCTTTCCAAACTTCTCCAGCAAGTTATCATAGCGTCCGCCTTTTGCAATTGCACTACCTGTTCCATATGTATAAGCATTGAAAATAACGCCGGTATAATAGTTGTACTTACTTACCATAGCCAAATCAAAAGAGATATATTTCTCTACACCATAAAGCTTCAAGACCTCATATACCTTCTGCAAGCGCTCAATTGCCTTCTTGGAACGGTCATTTCTTGCAAAAACAAGAGCCTCATCTAATATCTCATATGAACCAAAAAGCTCCGTAACAGATAAAAGCGCCTTGATATCCTCGTCAGAAATATTTCTACCTGCTAAAAACTCTTCTGCTCCAAAGTAATTGCGGTTAGAAATCAGCTCACGAAGCGCAAGCTCTGTATCCGAATCAAGTCCTGCCTGTGCACATAAGCCCTTAAAATACTCTGCCTGACCAATGGATACCTGAAACTCCTTTAAACCTGTATTCAAAAGCGCCTCTACAAGCATGGATATCATCTCTGCATCCGCCTCAGGCGAAGAATCTCCAATCAGCTCTGCACCCATCTGTGTAGTTTCCTTAAGCTTACCCTGTAAATTATCTGTATTAATAAAGTTATTTCCTGCATAGCAGAAACGTAACGGTATCGTCTCATCCATAAAGTACTTTGCTGCACTTCTTGCAATGGAAGGTGTAAAGTCCGGTCTCAAAACCAGAGTATTCCCTTCCTTATCAAAAAACTTGTACAACTCCTTTGACGGTGTTGTACCAATCTCACGACTGAATACATCAAAAAACTCAAAGGTTGGTGTCTGAATCCCCTGATATCCATAGCTTGAAAGCTTCTCCTGAAAAAGATTTTGAATGTTAAGCTTATTCACATATTCTGCGCCATAAATATCACGAACACCCTCCGGTGTATGTACCAAACGTTTTCCCATAAATTCCATATATGTCACTCCTCATATCATAATCATATATTATACTCTTTGCTTACTTTAGTGTAGTAACGTGCTAATTTGTTACCATGATGAAATAAAGTATACACACTTTCTATCAACGTGTCAACCTTTTAACAATATTTACTCACGTTCGCTTAAATCTAACTGCAGCATTTCAAGATACGGCACCAATATCCCTTGCTTCTTTTCAATAAAATACTTGGGATTTAACTCATCAAAGCGAAAACTCTTTCTTCCCCCGTCTTCCATACGTTTCCAAAAGACCGCCAAATCACGAAAAGGCAGATAATACATCACATCCCGCTTGGTATAATAAATCAAAAAGAAGGCTACGCCATCCTGCTTCTCAAAATCCCGCATAAACTCCACTTGATGCGGGTGAATGTTCTGCAGAGAATAGGTATCTACGGCACATTCTTTCGCATCAAAGCAGACAGGAATTCCCTGTACGGCACCGATGTAGTCCACCGTACTCTTTTGGTCAAAATAAGCCAGGGTAATATGTCTGCTCTGTTTATCAATATTAATAGGGGTAATCGGTGTTGGCACCTTTTGTATCAGTGCCAAATGATTATCCCTATATTTTTCATTTGTTCTGTTAATCATTTCCTCCAATAAGGAGCCTCGTAATCCCCTTGAATTCCAAGTCGCCATATATTCGTAATTCCTTTCCGTGTGCGGCATTTTCTCCCCATTACACAAGCTATCAATCCATTAATTCTTTAAAAAGCTCGGGCTCTTCACAAACCAAAGTCATTCCGGACAGCTCATGGAAACGTTCATCTGCAATCTTTGGAAACACCAAACGCTTTGCATGCAATAGCTGTGCCTTAACGCCTGCCTTTCGGTATTCACGATTCAGCTTTTCATAGCCATACTTACCATCTCCCAGGATTGGATGTCCCATTGATGCCAGATGAGCACGAATCTGATGTGTCTTACCCGTAAAAAGCTGTACCTCCAGCTTGGTCAAATCGTTTGCTTTCTGTAAGGTCTCAAAGGCTGTATCGATAAAAACTGCATCCTTCTTCTGTGACTTTGGAATTTCCTGCTCATTTTGATAAATCACAACCTGATTGGCAGCTTCCTTCTTATATAGAAAGCCTGTCACACGAGTATGCAGCTCTACCTGACCACCGACGATACAGACATAGTACTTCTCTAAAGTCTTTTCCTTAATCAATTGACTCATAAGCTGTGAACCTGCAAGACTCTTACCGCATACCACCATACCCGAGGTATTACGGTCCAGTCTGTTACAAATAGACGGCTTAAAGGTTGCAAGCTCGTTGGCAGAAATGTCACCCTTATCCAGCATATAACCAATCAACCATTCATTCACGCTGACATCTGTAGGGGCTGCCTTCTGTGATAAAATACCTGCCGGTTTATTCACCACAAGAATATCCTCATTCTCATAGACAATCCTTAAATTCTTAAGCTCCTGATATGCCTTATGATAGCTTTCCAGACTCTGTTGGGATATTCCTGTATTTACAACTGCCTTTGCCTGTTCGCCATTGGCAACAACCTTCTGTCCGGTAAACTTCTCAAAGGTTTCATCTGAAAGAAATAGCTTAATCTCATCATTGATTTGAAGCATTTCTTTTCCATCACTCTTCTTACCGTTCAAGACGATGTTTTTCTTGCGCAGCATTTTGTAAATAAAGCTGTCAGGTGCATTCTTTAATAGCTTTTTTAAATATTTATCGAGGCGCTGATTCGCCTCATTCTTCTGAATCTGATATAAAAACACGCCTTACTTACCTTCCTGACTTCTTATAATGAAATATCACATAACAACTGGGCAATCTCTGCTTCCTTACTGCCAGCTTCCAAATCCTTAAGCTGTATCAAACGCTCCTCAAACTTCTTCTGTTCCTTGAATATCTTAATTGTAAGGTTAGACAGACTGTTCATCTTTGCCAAATCCTGAATATGTGTCTGGCACGCTTCCACATCACACTTCTCAAACTCTGTATAGCCAATCACATTATTTCCTCTGATTGCAAAGGCATTGATTGCAAAATTCTTCTTGTAGGAGGTAAGGTACAGATTGTAAAGCACCTTAACCTCTCCCTTTTTCTCTTCAACAGACTGCCAAACCTCTTCCTTGTACTTTGGCACTTTCAAATACATAATCATAGATACCAGACTCTTGCTGGCAGGTAAAAGTCCTAATACTGCTACAACTGTTAAAAGATTAGTCTTTGTGCCGGTGGACAAATATCCCATCAACATTAATCCCAAAGACAATCCAAAGAATACCACTGTCTTAATAATCTCCAGCTTTGTCTGTCTCTGTATATATCCATAATCACCCTTTACAGGCTTATTCTTCTGTACATCCATCCTAACTGTCAGCCTTTCTACTTCCATTATTTCATATTTCTCATAAATGCCAAAATCAAATCATGAGGCAGCAGCTTGGTAATCAGCTGTGTTGCCCGCATAGGTAAACCATATACAACCACCGTCTTCTTCTCTTTGGATGCCTGTATTGCCTGTGCTACTACATTCTCAGCCTTTGCCATAACTAGCTTCTTGATTCCCAAAGTGTTGCCATTCTTCTCTGCAATATCAAAGAATGGTGTGTCTACAGGTCCCGGACAAACTGCTGTCACATAGATTCCGCGTTTTCTCAAATCCTCATTAAGACCTCTTGAAAAGCTGAGGACATAGGACTTGGAGGCTGCATATACAGCAAAAGACCGCTGCGGTACAAATGCAGCACTTGACGCAAGCTGAATCATTCTACTGTTACGCTTCATATATGGAAGACACATATGAGTCATCTGTGTTAACGCACGGCAATTCAAATCAATCATACCAAGCTCATCCGTTTCGCTTTGCTCGTCAAATGAACCAAGCACACCATAGCCTGCACAATTTACAAGCATACGGATATCCGGCTTTTCTCTTTGCAAAAGAGCCTTCAATCTATCCATATCCGTCTGCTTTGTTACATCCATATCCAACACTCTTGTCGTATGCTCCATAACAGACGCTACCTCTAAGAGTGCTTCCTTACGTCTGGCAATCAGCCATATTTCATCAACCTTCTTCATGGAGAACTCTGCATCTAACTGCAGGGCAAATTCTGTACCCATTCCTGAAGAAGCACCTGTAATGATCACAATATTCATATCAACATCCTACCTTTCCATTCTGTACGAATCAAATTCCACTATTTCTTCTTATGTGTGTTGCGAATCGTTTTCTTTTTCTTAGGCTTTTCTGTCGATTTACTAAATGCTGTATTTTTACCACCTTTATTCGCTGCTTGTTTTGTATTCTTACCTGATTTTGATGCCTGTTGTGTGCGTCCTGCACCCGACTTATCTCCTACCTTCTTACCTTTATAGCCTTCCGACATATTCTGTGAAGCAAGCTTTCTAGGCTTAATCAGACACTTCTTATCAAAACCAATCAAATCCTCTCTGCCTGCAGTTACCAATGCCTCACGTACCAAATCATAGTTCTTTGGATTACGGTACTGTATTAACGCTCTTTGCATTGCCTTTTCATGAGGATTCCTGCATACATACACAGGCTTCATGGTATCCGGGTTAATACCTGTATAATACATTACTGTAGACATAGTAGAAGGTGTTGGATAGAAATCCTGTACCTGCTCCGGCATATATCCAATATCTCTTAGGTATTCTGCAAGTTCTATGGCTTCCTTCAGAGTAGAACCCGGATGTGAAGACATCAGATACGGTACAAGGAACTGATTCTTACCGAGTTTTTGATTTAGTCTCTTATACTTAGCGCAGAAACCTTCATATACGGCATTCCTTGGCTTACCAAGAAGCGATAATACCGTATCACTGATATGCTCCGGGGCAACCTTTAGTTGTCCGCTGATATGATGCTCTACCAGTTCCTTAAAGAAGGTGTCATCCTTATCCTCCATTAAATAATCAAAACGAATACCCGAACGCACAAATACCTTTTTCACTCCCGGTAGCTCACGAAGAGTACGTAAAAGCTGTAAATAATCGGAATGGTCTACCTGCAGATTCTTACAAGGTGTAGGGAACAGGCACTGTCTGTTCTTACATACTCCCTTAGTCATCTGCTTCTGACAGGATGGCATTCTAAAGTTTGCTGTAGGCCCTCCAACATCATGAATATATCCCTTAAAATCCTTATCCTGAATCACAAGCTTTGCTTCCTCAACAATAGACTCATGACTTCTTACCTGTATGGTACGTCCCTGATGGAAGGTCAATGCGCAGAAATTACATCCGCCAAAGCATCCTCGATTACTGATTAATGAAAACTTAATCTCAGCAATAGCAGGAACACCGCCTGCCGCCTCATAGGACGGATGGTAGGTTCTCATATATGGTAATGCATAGACATCATCCATTTCCTGCATAGTTAATGGCTCCTGCGGTACATTCTGTACCACATAGGTTGCGTTTGGATATGGCTCTACCAATACCTTACCATTGAATGGGTCGGTGTTATTATACTGGGTCTTAAAGCTCTTGGCATATAAGCTCTTATCGGCAAGCATATCATCATATGCCGGAAGAATCTCATAATTATATAATCCGCTAATATCCTTTGTTTTATAAACGGTTCCTGGAATAAAGGTAATATCCTGCACTGCAATCTGACTATTCAAAGCATCCGCTATCTCTACAATGGACTTTTCACCCATTCCATAGGAAATCAAATCTGCCTGACTATCCAGCAAAATAGAACGTTTGAAGGAATCTGACCAATAATCATAATGTGCCATACGTCGAAGACTCGCTTCGATACCACCGATGATAATCGGTGTCTTCTTATAGGTTTTACGAATTAAATTACTATATACAACTACAGCATGGTCAGGTCTTTTATAGGCTTCTCCACCTGGAGTATAAGCATCTGACTCTCTATGTCTCTTAGATACATAATAATGATTCACCATGGAATCCATATTACCTGACGATACAAGAAATCCAAGCCTTGGCTCTCCAAATACATTGATACTATTATCATCCTTCCAATCAGGCTGAGCAATAATACCCACCGTATATCCATGTGCCTGTAAAACTCTTGAAATAATCGCCGTACCAAAGGACGGATGATCCACATAAGCATCACCTGTCACATAAACAAAGTCCAATTGTGTAACACCAAGCTCTTCCATTTCCTCTCTTGTAATCGGTAAAAATCCATTCTCTTTAGACAAAATTCTATCTCCTTATCATTTCAAATCTATCAACCAAGCTAAGCACTATGACTTTAAGCCTGTAATCTCTTCCTCTGTCAGTTCTCGGAAAGCTCCTTTTGCAAGTGACTCATCCAATATCAAACATCCCATGGAAAGACGCTTCAAATAGGTCACCTGTCCGTCAACCGCCTGAATCATACGCTTCACCTGATGGAAACGGCCTTCTGTTATCGTGAGCTTAATGACATATCTGTCACTATCTATCCTTACAACCTCTACCGCAGCCGGCAGTGTAATATCCTCATCTCCAATATCTACTCCCTGACAAAGCTGTGTTATCTTTGCATCATTAAGCTGTCCGTTACACTCTACATAATAGGTCTTTGCTACATGTTTCTTGGGTGACAAAAGATTATGTGACAGCTCTCCGTCATTCGTCAAAAGAAGCAGACCCTCTGTATCCTTATCCAGCCTTCCTACCGGAAAAATATCCTTCACCAGCTCCTTTGGAAGCAAATCAATCACTGTCTTATCCAAATTATCCTTCGTTGCCGTAACAACACCCGAAGGCTTATGAAGCATGTAATAACGATATCTTTGATAGCTTAAGAGCTTTCCCTGACAACAAACCTTGTCCTTTGTTTCATCTATTTTAATATCCGCTTTTCTTACAACCTGTTCATTCACTGTAACAAGTCCCTTTTTTACATATTCTTTTACCTGACTGCGGCTTCCCACCTGCATATCAGCCAAAAACTTGTCCAAACGCATATTTATCCTCGTTTCCTAATATCTTATAGGGATAAAGCCTGTATTGGAAAACAAACTATGTCTATATCCCTTATTATAAAAACTATTATTTATTCAACAATCCTTCTCTTTATGCTGCAATCACCTTCTGAATTTATCGCATATGCCTTTGACGGGTTGTCAAACTGGGCTACCAATATGATTCCCACTCTGTTTCCCTTTATGATGCTAAGCTCCATCATGATATATTGTGGTCTTGACAGAACACTCACAGCTATGCTAGGTCCCGTATTGAAACCAATCTTTAAATGCAGTACCAATGCTCTTTATGCTATCCTTATGGGATTCTTATGTGGCTTCCCCATGGGAGCAAAAGTTACCTGTGACCTATATCATAACCAAAGAATCAGTAAACAGGAAGCAAATTTGTTATTAGGCTTTTGCAATAATATCGGACCTGCTTATTTTCTTGGAATCATTACACCCATTCTGTATACATGTGGTTTTAAAAATATCCTGCCATTCCTTGCAGGCCTATACGTGATTCCATTTATCTATGGCATCATATTATTCCGTACATCAACTGTGTATGAAGAAAACATGCCATCCTATACTCCTGCCGAACATATGCGACCAATCGATGCCATCCGAAAAGCTTGCATTGACAATACTCAATCCATCATACTACTAGGTGGCTATATTACCTTTGTAAATTCCTTAAGGGCTCTTCTATTACCGCTACCAATCACAAGCGAATCCAAAGCAATCCTCGGCAGCCTAATCGAAATTAACAGCGGTATACAAGATCTTTACCTGTCCTCTCTGACCGCAAAGTATAAAATATTCTTTATTATGCTGGCACTCAGCTTCAGCAGTATCTCCTGTTTTATCCAGGCTGCCGGCTTTATATTACGGGAAAATTTATCCTTTAAGCTCTACATCAAAAATCATTGCATCGTAACAGTAATTTCTGCTTTATATTATGGAATATGCTTACTTATTTATCATTCTTCTGTTTCATAAACTGCATATTTCACATACTTTTAAAAAGTAGGAAAACCCACAGACTTCCTGTGGGTTTGAAGCATCTTATATTACATCCGGACCTGCATCCTCTGTGCTCTCGTCAAAATCTTCCTCAATCACCTGTGGAGGATTCAACTCAGCACGATTTGCCGATACAATTCCATCAATCTGTGTCAAAGAAGCAAGCATATTATTGTAATCATTTGTAGAAACCTCGATAGAATGCTTAATAATATTCTCAAGATTTGCCAAAATGTCATCTGTATACTGCATTGCTGCTGACTTCACCGAATTTGCTTCTATTGTAGCGCTGTCCAAGATTTCCTGTGCCTGCTTGGTTGCCATCTCGACGATTTCATTGGCACGGGCATAAGCCTGCTGCATAATCTGATGCTCACTAATCAACTGATTGGTCTGAATGGTAGCGGCATTAATCAGCTCCTCCGCCTTCTGCTTCGCATCATTCAAAATGGCTTCCTTATTAGCAAGCATCCTCTTATAATTCTCAATCTCAACAGGAGTCTTCATGCGAAGCTCTCTTAACAACTCATCAATTTCATCCTTATTCACAAGAATCTGATTCGATGAAAATGCCTTAAACTTACAACTGTCGATATATTCTTCTATCTCGTCAATTAACTGTATAATTCTACTACTCATCCCTTTATACTCCTTCATTCGTTACTTATTGCTTCTGCTGTTCAAACTTATCATAAACCAACTTTGCAACATACTCCGGTACACACTGAGAAATATCCCCTCCGAAAGCTGCAATCTCTTTTACTCCTGAAGAGCTTAAATAAGCATATTCAAGACTGGTAGTAAGAAATATCGTATCCAACGCTCCGTTGGAAAGCTTACGATTTGTCTGCGCAATCTGCAATTCGTATTCAAAATCCGTAATTGCACGAAGCCCTCTTACAGAAATATGAATATCGTTCTCTCTCGCATAATCTATGAGAAGCCCATTAAAGGAATCCACCTTAACATTAGGGATATCCTTTGTCACTTCCTTTAATATACTAACACGTTCCTCTACAGAAAACAACGCATTCTTAGCCTTATTATCCAATACGCTGACTGTCAGCTCATCAAACATCTGCGCTGCTCTTTGAATTACATCTAAATGACCTAACGTAATCGGGTCAAAGCTACCGGGATAAACTGCTGTCTTCATGATACGACCTTAACTCCTTTTAATAAATACATGTTTATTTGTTTTATAGCACTTTTCCTTCATAACCTCAAAGCCCAATCCGGAAACGTAATCAAACTCTGTTGCAAGAGATGCCTCAACTACAATCAAGGTATCCTCTGTCACATAATCAGCAGTACTCAAAATCTCAAGAGCTGTCTTTTCATATGACTGGTCATAAGGCGGATCCATGAAAATCACATCTACCTCTTCACAAATACTGCCGCGTAATGCCGAAAACACATCCTGCTTCAGCATAACAGCCTGCTGTGTAAACTTGGTATGTGCCAGATTCTCTGCAATACATGCTGCAGGCTTAGCGGCATTCTCCACAAAATAAGCCTTCTTCGCACCTCGGCTGATTGCTTCAATTCCTATTGCACCACTCCCGGAAAACAAGTCTACAAAAACACCACCGGGTATATAAGGCATCAGCATATTAAATAAGGTCTCTTTCACCCTGTCTGTTGTAGGACGGGTATCCATTCCTTCCGGAGTCTTTAACCTTAAGCTACGTGCTGTACCTGCTATAACTCTTAACATATCACACCTCTTTGTCTTGCCGTCAAGTTCTAAGCTTTGTACCTTTGGCATCACGTTTGCCAGCCTTTAACTTGTTCAGCTCAACATTTCTACTCTTATATTTCACTGTTTGCTCTATACCGTTCTGAATATAATATACATTCTCTATGAAATCCTTATCTCCAAGCTTCATGCCTCGAACACCTACTGCAGCCTTCTTCTTTTCAGGAATCTCCTCAATCGCAAAGCGCAGGAACAAACCTTCCTTTGACTGCAGAACAATACTACTTTGTTCGTTTAACACAACAACACTGACAACCTCATCATCATCATTGAGCTTTGTTGCAGCAACCGTACGCTTCATCACATCAAACTCACCGCCGCTGACAACCTTACACATTGCCTGCTTGGTTACAAATATCATACGGTAAAGATTTAACTCAGACTGACTTGCCACAAGAACAATATTCTCCTTGGCAGACTCATAGTTACTGATATTATCAATCGGCATACCTTTATCACGGAATCTTCCAAACGGCGCATCCGCTACTTTAATTGTATGTAATTGCCCCTGATTTGTAAATAGGCAGATTCTTCCCGTATTCTTGCACTTTACAATGTATTTAAACTCATTATGAACTGCTTCCTTATTTCTCTCATATGCAGACATCTCAACCGTCTTACAGTAGCCGAATCTGTCCATCAGGAACATAACGTCCATCTCTTCCATCTTCTTCTCTTCGTATACGGCATCCTGTGCATTCTCAATCTGTGTACGACGCTTTCTGGAGTACTCCTTCTTAATCGCATCCAGATCATTCATAATCACCTGCGCCATAGAGTCTCGCCTCTCCAAAATATCCTCATAACGATAGATATTTGCAGTAGTCTCTTTGTGCTCCTTCATAAGAGCTTCAAGCTCAAGACCAATCAGCTTATACAAACGCATCTCTAAAATAGCATTCGCCTGCTTCTCTGTAAAGTTAAGCTGCTGTGCCATAATCTTAGACTCCTTAGAGCGGAAAGTAATACCATCAATCTTGCCCTCTGTCAGACATGCCTTTGCCATGCTTCTATCCTTAGAACCACGAAGAATCTCAATAATTAAGTCAATTACATTACAAGCTCGAATCAAGCCTTCCTGTATCTCTCTCTTTTCAAGCTCCTTCTGCAATAAAGTATTATACTTACGAGTTGCAACCTCGAACTGGAATGCCACATTCTTAGCAATAATACTCTTTAACCCCAAGGTCTCAGGTCTGCCATCTGCAATAGCAATCATGTTCACACCAAAGGTATCCTCAAGACGAGTCTTCTTATAGAGCATGTTGGTAAAATTCTCAACATCAGTATCCTTCTTTAACTCAATTACGATACGAATACCTTCCTTAGAAGATTGGTTGGAAATGTCTACAATCTCCGGAGCCTTCTTCTGCTCGTAAAGATTGGCAACATCCTGTAAAAACTTAGAAATATTGGCTCCAATCATGGTATATGGTATCTCTGAAATCACAAGACTGAGCTTACCGCCCTTTGCCTTCTCCACATTCACAACACCACGAAGCTTAATCTTACCTGTACCGGTCTCATATATCTGCAAAAGCTCATCCTTATTACATACAATACCGCCCGTAGGGAAATCCGGTCCCTTCACATACTTCATAAGCTCTGCAGTGGTAATGCTCTCATCCATCATATATGCCTTAGTTGCATCAATAACCTCTGCAAGATTATGAGGCGGAATACTGGTTGCCATACCTACTGCAATACCCTCTGAACCATTGACTAAAAGGTTCGGAAAACGACATGGCAGAACGCTTGGTTCTCTCTCTGTCTCATCAAAGTTAGGTAAAAAATCAACAACATCCTTGTCCAAATCTGCAAGCATGGTTTCCTGTGTTACCTTTTCCAAACGTGCTTCTGTATAACGCATGGCAGCAGCTCCATCACCCTCGATGTTACCAAAGTTACCATGTCCGTCTACAAGGGGCATACCTTTCTTAAAATCCTGTGTCAAACCAACCAACGCTTCATAGATAGAACTGTCTCCATGAGGATGATATTTACCCATGGTATCA
Organism: Lachnospiraceae bacterium; assembly: GCA_045579665.1. Taxonomy (GTDB): domain Bacteria; phylum Bacillota; class Clostridia; order Lachnospirales; family Lachnospiraceae; genus COE1. The sequence continues at coordinate 28,375 of JAZNMO010000211.1, read as the reverse complement.
CCGACAATACGTGCACTCTTTCTATATGGTCTATCATAACGAATACCCAGCTCATGCATATCATAAAGTGTTCTTCTCTGAACAGGCTTCAAGCCGTCTCTTACATCCGGCAAAGCTCTTGCAACAATAACACTCATAGCATAATTAATAAAAGACTTCTGCATGGTTTCCGAATATTCGGTTTTTATAATCTTCTCTTCCATTCTGTCTCCATTCCTGTATCAGTAAAGCAGCAACGCTACGCAAAGCTGCCTTCACAGTACATACTTGTTTAAATATCAAGCTCCGCATCTGTAGCGTGCTCATATATAAACTCCTTACGAGGTAAAACGTCCGTACCCATAAGAATCTCTGTAACCTCAGACGCCATACGGGCATCCTCAATCTCAATCTGCTTCAGGATTCTGGTCTCAGGATTCAGAGTTGTCTCCCAAAGCTGGTCCGCATCCATTTCACCAAGACCTTTGTATCTCTGTAATGTAAATGTTCCCTTATGTGTCTTGCGATACTTCTCCAGTGCCTTATCATCATACAGGTATTCCTCCTGTCCCTTTGCAGGCATCGCCTTATAAAGAGGAGGCATTGCAAGGTACACATGTCCCTCATAAATTAATTCAGGCATAAAACGATAGAATAATGTCAAAAGCAAGTTACTGATATGCTCACCGTCAACATCGGCATCTGTCATAATAACAATCTTATTATATCGAAGCTTACTGATATCAAAATCATTACCGTACCCTTCTGAAAATCCGCATCCAAAGGCATTAATCATCGTCTTAATCTCAGCGTTGGCAAGAACCTTATCAATACTAGCCTTCTCAACATTAAGAATCTTACCACGAATTGGAAGAATCGCCTGGAAGCTTCGGTCTCGTGCCATCTTGGCACTACCACCCGCAGAATCTCCCTCTACGATAAAAATCTCACACTTACTGTAATCCTTGGACTCGCAATTGGCAAGCTTACCATTAGAATCAAAGGAGAACTTCTGCTTGGTCAGCATATTGGTCTTTGCCTTCTCCTCTGTCTTACGAATCTTAGCCGCCTTCTCCGCACATGCAATAACGTTCTTCAATACCTCAACATTACGGTCAAAATATCTTGGAACCTCATCACCTGTTATCTTGCTGACAGCCTTTGTAGCATCCTGATTATCCAGCTTTGTCTTAGTCTGTCCTTCAAATCTTGGGTCCGGGTGCTTAATAGACACAACTGCCGTCATACCATTTCTAACATCAGCACCTGTAAAATTCGCATCCTTCTCCTTGAGAATATTCAGCTCTCTTGCATAAGAGTTGATAATATTCGTAAAGGTCGCCTTAAAGCCTGTAAGATGTGTACCACCCTCAGCATTATAAATATTATTACAGAAGCCTAATACATTCTCATGAAACTCATTTACATACTGAAACGCACATTCAACTGTGATTCCATCGCTCTCACCCGAAAAATAGATGATATCATGGACCGTCTCTGTATTACGGTTCATATCCTTAATGAAACCAATCAGTCCCTCCGGCTCATGATAAACAATATGCTCAATCTCTTCCCCACGCTTATCCTCAAAGATAATCGTAAGCTTTGGATTTAAGTAAGCAGTCTCATGTAATCTGCTCTTTACATCCTCTGCTTTGAACCATGTCTTATCAAAAATCTCTGGGTCCGGTGTAAAATTAATCGTGGTACCTGTCTCCTTCGTCTTACCAATGACAGGAAGCAAACCATCCACAAGCTCAACTACCGGATTACCTCTCTCATACTTATCCTGATGAATCTGTCCGCCACTCTTAACCGTAACTGTAAGCTGCGTGGATAAAGCATTCACAACCGAAGAACCTACTCCGTGCAAACCACCACTGGTCTTATACGCTGCATTATCAAACTTACCACCTGCATGAAGTGTTGTGAATACAACACGCTCTGCACTCACACCCTTGGCATGCATACCTACAGGAATTCCTCGTCCATTATCACTGATTGTCGCAGAACCATCCGCCTCCAATGTAACACGAATCTCAGAGCAAACACCTGCAAGGTGCTCATCCACGGAATTATCTACAATCTCATATATTAAATGATTCAAACCCTTGGTAGATACACTTCCTATATACATACCGGGTCTCATTCTAACTGCTTCTAAGCCTTCAAGTACCGTAATACTCGACGCATCATAAACATTACTTGTTTTTGCCATGTTAAAACCATGCCCTTTCTTATAAATAGACATTATGTCATCTTGCATTATAACACATTTTGCCAAGAATGCAAATTAGGGCCTTGCCCTAATTAGAAAAAAGCAGAAAAATACAAACGTATGTTTCTGCTCTCTTATAATCTCTACTTAATAATTTTTACTAAACCAGTTTCTTTGCACAAGCAATCGCCAAACTGCCCGGTCCGATATGACAGGATACACTAAGTGATAAATCATCCACATAAATCGGATAGTCAGGGAACATCTCCTGAAGCTCACCAGCCAATACCTTCGCTGCCTCTTCGTTCTTAGTATGTGCAATCTGCAAATAAATCTGATTCTCCTTAGACACGCCGCCAAAACGATTCTCAATATCTGCCTTAATCGCATTCATCATAATACTCTTTGCCTGATTTACAGTTCTTGCCTTAGCAAAAGTATCCAGCTTCTCGCCCTGAATCTGTAATACAGGCTTGATTCTAAGCAAGGTACCAATCGCTGCAACTGCCGGTGTAAGTCTTCCACCCTTTTTCAGGTAATGTAATGTATCTACCATAATATAGATACTTGAATTAAACTTGTCCGCTTCTAAAATCTGCTTAATCTCAGCAGCTGTCTTCCCCTGTTTTACAAGCTCTAACGCATCCAAAGCCGACTGCCTTTGGGTTACGGAAATTCTCTGATTATCTACCACAAATACCTTGCCTTCATAATCCTGTGCAAGCATCATTGCCGTTTGGCACGAGCCACTCAAACCACTAGACATTGGAATATGAACAACCTCATCATACTCCTTAAGAAGCCCATCCCATAATTGCATAATTGCATCCGGAGATGGCTGTGAAGTGGAAATATTCGCATTCTCTTCAAGCTTTTCGTAAAACCCTTCTGCCGATAAGGTAATTCCATCATAATATGTGATACCATCAACCAAAAATGGCATCGCAATAACGGTAATGCCCCATTCCGCAGCCTGTGCCTGTGTAATACCACTGTTACTGTCTGTAACAATTGCAATCTTTCCCATTACTGTCTCCATTCTTTTTTTATCTATCTTCGTCTAAGCACAAATCTTATATCTTGTGCCACCAATATTTCAATAATACTGTCAGATGCTAATAAAGTCAACACTCGAATATATATTCTTATCATAATGTTCCCAAAACGCCGACAAATCTGCAGCTTCTCTCTTCTCATAATCTTCAAAAAGAGCATATGCACACTCCTGCGCACTTTGTAGCAGTGACGCATCCTGATAAATATCTCCAAGCTTAAACTGAAACTGTCCGCTCTGACGAATCCCAAACAAATCTCCCGGACCTCTAAGCCTCATATCCTCTGAAGAAATAAAGAATCCATCATTGGATTTATTTAACACCTGCAATCTCTCCAAGGTGTTCTCCTGCTTGGTATTTGCCACAAAAATGCAATAAGACTGGTGCTTACCGCGTCCCACACGTCCTCTAAGCTGATGCAGCTGTGCCAAACCAAAACGCTCTGCATTCTCCACCATCATAACCGTAGCATTTGGCACATTAATACCAACCTCAATTACCGTAGTAGACACTAAAACATCTATTTCCTTTGCGGCAAACGCCTCCATTACCGCATTTTTCTCCTTTGGCTTCATTTGACCATGCAAGTACGCAACCTTGACTGAATCAGACAAGGCATTCCGGAGTTTACCGGTGTAGTCAATGACGTTTTCCAATCCATCCGCCGACTCGCTTTCCTCCACCATAGGACAAATGACATATGCCTGTCTGCCTGCTGATATTTCCTTTTCAATAAACTCATATGCCTTCTTACGATAATCCGTATTCACAACACAATTCTTAATCGGCAGTCTGTTTGCAGGAAGCTCATCCATAACTGAAATCGCCAAATCTCCATATAAAATCAATGCTAAGGTTCTTGGAATCGGTGTTGCACTCATTACAAGCACATGCGTCTGAATGCCTTTTTGTGCCAGCGTTTCACGCTGCTTCACTCCAAATCTATGCTGCTCGTCTGTAATTACCAGCTTCAAGTCATAATAATCTACATTATCCTGTATCAAAGCCTGCGTACCAACAACCACATTGCAGGTTCCTGCCTGAATTTGCTCCTTTGCCAGGCGCTTTTCCTTTGTTGTAAGCGAACCGGTTAGCAAAACAGGCTTAAAAGGCAAATTGTATTCCTTTGTCATATCCATAATAGACTCATAATGCTGCTTTGCAAGCACTTCTGTCGGTGCCATAAAAGCCGCCTGCTTATGATTCATAACACACATAAACATAGCAAGTATCGCAACAATCGTCTTACCAGAACCAACGTCGCCCTGCACAAGTCTGTTCATCAGATGATTAGAGCTTAAATCCTCTTCAATCTCATGCCAAACCTTCTTCTGTGCATTGGTAAGCTGATAAGGCAGCTTATGTATAAACTCCTCGCAAGCATCTACTTTCATCATCGGTGCGTCATTCAGCGCCTCAGCAGACATATCCTTCAAGCTCATTACTGAAATAATAAAGAACAAAAATTCTTCAAACACCAAACGCTTTCTTGCCTGCACCAGCTCCTGCTTATTCTCAGGAAAATGCATACCCTTAAGACAGGTCAAATAATCCTTTAGCTGATATTGCAGCTTTACCCTGTCAGGAAGATAATCCATCTGCATCACTATGTTGTCTAAAGCAGCTCGAACCGCCTTAGAGATTGCCTGACTGGTGATGCCCTTCGTTGTTGGATAAATTGGCGAAAGAAGACCTAAATGCTTCACAAACTCGTCCGATGTAATCACCTTTGGATGCTCCATAGTAAGTACACCTCGGCGCATTGCCACCTGTCCTCTAAAAATATACTGTCTTCCCGACTGTAATGCATTCTTCATAAAAGGCATATTAAAATAAATTAAATCACACTGTCCGGTTTCATCCTTAACATGTACAGTTGTAATCGACATCTTCTTAACATGAATGGTCTGAGGCTGAGCAATTACTGTAGCTCTGATAGCCTGTACCTGCTGAGCCTGCAATCCCCCAATAGATACAATATCCTTCCACTCTTCATAATCTCTCGGATAATGTGTCAGCAAATCATACACCGTATAAATATTCATTTTATGATAGAACTCAGCTGTCTTTTCACCAATTCCCTTTACCAAAGTAATTGAATCCGTCAAACGCAAGCCACCCAAACAAATTCCTCTTTTCTCAATATCAATAACGTTATAAAAGGAACGGTAAATCCGTTCCTTTTATAACTTATAACTACTCTGCCGAAACTACATACGAATAAATGGGCTGACCACCAAACTGTAACTCTACATCGCATGAACCAAATGCAGACTCTACTCTGTCAACAAGCTCCTGTGCCTGTTCCTCTGTCACATCTGCACCGTAGTAAATACTAATCAGCTCATGATCATCCTTCATCATCTCAACAATCATCTCATAGGCTACCTGCTGTACATCTGTACCAACAGCAAGAATACCACTGTCGCCAATGCCCATGAAATCGCCCTGATGAATCTCTTTATCATCAATTACAGTATCACGTACCGCATAGGTTAGCTGACCTGTTGCAACATTACCTGCTTCTTCAATCATTGTTGCCATATTATCCTCTGCGGATACATCCGGAACATAATTGATAATCGCTGTAATTCCCTGAGGAACTGTCTTTGTCGGGATAACGAAAACATTCTTATCCTCTGTTAAATCTCTCGCCTGATTTGCTGCCATAACAATATTCTTGTTATTTGGGAAGATGAAAATATTATCTGCATTCACCTTTGCAATTGCATTTAACATATCCTCTGTACTCGGATTCATGGTCTGACCACCCTCAATGATATAGTCAACACCAAGCGAACGGAAGATTTCGTTCATACCTTCACCGATAGAAACTGCTACAAAGCCTGTATCTTTATACTCCATAGGCGCTTCCTCTGCCTTTACAGCACCTCCGGCCTGCATCTGCTTCTCCATCATGTCTGAAACCTTCTCATCGCGTTCAAGACGCATATTCTCGATAATAATGGTAGTAAGAGAACCATAGGTTAATGCTCTCTGCATTGCAAGACCCGGGTCGTTAGTATGCACATGCACCTTTACAATCTCATCATCTGCAACCACTACAATAGAATCACCGATAGACTCAAGATAGCTCTTAAATTCCATCTCCATGTCCTCAGTAAATTCCTTATCCAGCATAATCAAAAACTGTGTACAATAGCAGAAGGTAATCTCAGCCTCTGCCTGTGCCTCAATATTCGGAGTCATTCCCTCAAGCTTAATATTTGCCTTAGGAACAGCCTCAATGCTTAAATCTAACTCTTTTCCAAGGAACGCATCAAATGCACCCTTTAAAAACTCAACCAGACCCTGTCCGCCTGAATCTACAACACCTGCCTGCTTCAAAACAGGTAACATATCAGGTGTTTTAGACAGAACAACCTCTGCCTCCTTAATAACCTCTCCGATAAATGCTTCGATATTTTCTTCACCGGCAACCGCCAACTCATGAGCCTTCACAGCAGCACCTTTGGCAACGGTAAGAATTGTACCCTCCTTAGGCTTCATAACAGCCTTATAAGCTGTCTCTACAGCCTTCTCACAGGCAAGTGCAAGAATAGAGGTATCAATCTCCTTATATTCACTAATAGCCTTTGTAAAGCCTCTGCAAAGCTGGGAAAGAATAACTCCCGAGTTACCTCTTGCTCCTCTTAAAGAACCGGAAGAAATTGCCTTTGCAAGAGATGTCATATCAGGATTCTCTAACGCAGCTACCTCCTTCGCAGCAGACATAATTGTCATTGTCATGTTTGTACCTGTATCTCCATCCGGAACAGGAAAGACATTCAACTCATTAATCCATTCCTTCTTATGCTCCAGATTCTTGGCACCGGCAAGAAACATCTTTGCAAGCATTTTCGCATCGATTACATTCAAAACCACTTCTAAAACTCCTCCCTAATCAATCACTCGAACGCCTTCAACGAAGATGTTGATATTTTCTATTTCGAGACCTGTAAAGTGTTCTACTTTATATTTTACATTACTGATCAGATTATCTGAAACAGTCACAATACTTACACCATATGCTACAATCACATGAAAATCAAGTATTAATTTATTATTTACGATATTCACTGCAATACCGTGAGTGATACTATCTTTCTTAAGTAACTTAACCAAGCCATCCTTCACGTTAACAGAGGCCATTCCCACAATACCGAAGCATTCCACAGCTACACTGCCTGCATACTGCGCAATTGCCTCCGGATCAATCATGATGTTGCCCAACTGGGTATTCATTGAACCATTCATAGAACATAATCCTCCTTGTTTTGTCTTAATTGCTACTATTATAACCGCAAAACGAAAAAAAGGAAACACATATTTCTAGATATTTTATACAATTTTATACATTTTATAAAATTAATACTTGCCAAACCAATCTTTTTTTGTTAAGATACTAATGTTGCGAGTCAAGTGACTTAGATTAGTCAAGGAGGTGCTAACAATGGCAAAGTGTGATATTTGTGGCAAGGGCGTTCATTTCGGAAACAACGTAAGCCATTCTCATAGAAGATCCAATGCAATTTGGAACGCAAATGTTAAAAAAGTAAAATGCATGGTAAACGGAGCAGCTAAGAGAATGCATGTATGCACAAGTTGTTTAAGATCTGGTAACGTAGAAAGAGCTTAATCATATGTGATTTAAAAGGACTATCGTATTGATAGTCTTTTTCTTTTACGCGTATCAATGAGCCATGCACATAATAAGAAGAAAGCATCTGCGGGAGCTTGCTCACATGCAGATGCTTTCTTCTTATTATGTGCATGGCGAATGCCGTGACATGGAGCACGAAGTGCGGAATGTCAGCATGGCTGCGCGGAATGTTGACACGCCTCTACTCTTTCATGGTTAACCCCCATCACTATTTAAGCTGTTTACAGCGACGGCTTCGCAGGGCTCAGCGGCGCCTTTATTCTTTTACTACTTATTCTGTTTACGGCGACGGCTTCGCGAGGCTCAGCGGCGCCTTTGAGCGTTATTATTTGCTTATGGCTTCGCCTCGAATGATTCACGTGGAATAAGCATGAGCCTACCACCACTCCGTACTTCGTACTCAGTGGTGCGGCTTCGCCGTATGTAAATAAACAAAAGACGTCTCTCGCGAGTAAACTCGCAGAGGCGCCTTTCATTTATTTACGCATGGCTCATGCTTATTCCATGTTGTCCAACAGTTCCTGGTAGAATCTTGAGTAGTCGTCTCTTTTGTCTCCCATGAACTTGATGGCTGACGATGGATGTGAGTTTAAAATACCTGTTAAGAGGTAAGGGATATCGTAACCCCATACATTACCTTTATCTTTCTCTGCCTGAATGTACTTCTGTACGAAATCCATAATCGGCACAAGATTGTACTTAGGATTTCTAAGAAATGCAAGTAAAGATTCCATATAGCAGTTTCCTGCGCCACGACCCATTCCGCTTACAGTTGCATCTAATAAGCTTGCTCCATTCGTTAATGCTTCAATGGTATTGGCAAATGCAAGCTGCTGATTATTATGTGCATGCATACCGATTCTCTTATTATGCTTTGCAGCGATGTTCATATATTTATCAGTAAGCTTGCGAATCTGCTCAGGATAGAATGCTCCAAAGCTGTCTACAAGATAAATAATATCTACATCACTCTCTGCAAGGAGCTCTAAGCCCTTATCAAGCTCATCCTCACGCACCTTGGAAATTGCCATAATATTAACCGTTGTCTCGTATCCCTTATCATGTGCATCCTGAATCATCTCAATGGCTGTAGGAATCTGATGAATATATGTAGCGGTTCGAACAAGGTCGATTACACTGTCTTCCTTCTTTAAGATATCATTCTTATAATCTGTTCTTCCAACATCGGTCATAACAGCAATTTTTAAATCAAAATCATTATTACCAACTACTGCACGGATATCTTCTTCTTCACAGAATTTCCACTTACCGTAGTCCTCCTTCTTAAAGATATCCTTAGATGCCTTATATCCAAACTCCATATAATCAACGCCCGCTTTAATATTGGTGCGATATAAATCTTTAACAAACTCATCTGAAAAACCAAAGTTATTTACCAATCCGCCATCACGAAGTGTACAGTCTACAACCTTAATATCAGGTCTGAATCCAATTAAGTTACCATTATTTCCCATAATATCCTCCGAAATATATCTGTTTTTATTTTCTCCACTTTAAACCGTTACACTTTAAAGTGCTAAAGTATATCTAGTATCATAATCTCATTCCCTAAAAAAGTCAATACCAAAAATAATTTTTCACTATTATATAGCACATCTTATTGCAAGAATAAAGAAATTTTTCTTCATACTTCTGCTCACAGCGTCTGATTCACTTTATTGACATATCGATGTCTTCTCTAACTCGTGTATGGATATTGGTGCCTTCGGTACGTCAGGGTATGTCGCAAGCTCATACTCATAATACTTCAAATCATGCCACTCACCGAGCTTATATCCTGCCTTATGCAAAGTTCCTACATGTTTAAAGCCAAACTTCTCATGAAAAGCATCACTTCTCTCATTGGGCACCGAAATCAATGAGTAAGCCGTATAATATCCCTGGGCACGAACCAAATCAATCAATGCATGATATAAGTCTGTTGCAATATGCATTCTATGATAGTTCTCGTCCAGATAAATCGAAACATCTACAGACCACTGATATGCTGCTCTTTGTGCATGCTTAGATGCGTAAGCATATCCCGCTATCCTACCATCCACCTCACACACAAGCCATGGAAACTGCTCCTGTATTCCTTTCATTCTCTGGCGAAACTCTTCAACAGTGGGTACTTCTGTTTCAAAAGAAACGGTTGTCCCCAATATGTACGGTGTATAAATCTCCAATATTCTCTCGCAGTCCTCTAAAGCTGCCATTCTGATTCGTTTTTCCAAGAATCTCGACCTCCTAATTCCCTATACTCCTTTTGCGCATCCTGCGCAAAATACGAAAGAGGTCTAGCATATCGCTAAACCTCATAATACTGTCTCTTCAATGCATCATACTCTGTCTGAATACGCATTAACGTCTTAGCATCACCACAACGATTATCAGGATGATAAATCTTAAGCAACTCCTTATAACGCTTACGTAATGCCAGTTGGTTGTCCACGCCCTTGAAAAATCCAATATCTGCACCACTTGCATCTATCGGATACACTCTTGGCGGTGGCGGTGGTGTATTCACCTTCTGTTTCCTATATCGTGTCTTTTCGTATTCAAAATTCAAACGCTCACACTCTAACATCTTCTTGTCGACAGATAACTGCTGATAACCATCCTCAATAATCTTCAACTTCTTCTTCATGAATATCTCGTTGTCACGGAAACGCTTTTTCTCAGTCTCAATCTTCAAGTTTAACGCATTTCTCTCACTCTCTAATGCAATTCTCTCCTGTTGTAATTCATGACGTAATTCCTCAAGTTCGTCCTTGCGCGCTTGAATTCTGACCTGCTCCTGAAACATCCATGTTTTAAGCTTCTTAAGCTCGTCTGATGTTCCAGCCTCCTTCAGCTTCTCATCAAAATCCAAAACCATAGCCACTCCCTCTTATCATGATTTGTCAACTGCTACTACCCCTAACAGTTGAATAAATTATATCCAATAATGACCAATAATGCAATGATAATTAACTCCAGCCATATAATCTTTATTAAAAATGTCAATACCATACCTACTGCAATCCAAAACATGGCAAATCCGACTAATCGTCTCATATAACGCCGCCTTAGCGTTTCTTACTGCTAGTATATGCATTATACCGGTCAAAACATACTATTCCATTGTACTATCCTGCTCATTATCAGAAGGAAATGCTGTTTGAATCACTTCATCATCACTTGGCATATCTTCCTTCTTCGCCGTAAATTTATCCACCAAATCAGGAATCATATCAAGCACCTTAGTTACACTGTCCTGATTCTTAATATTTACAAGCTTAATCTGACCATTCTTAATTGCAAGAACCGCACTAGGTGACATCTTACCGCTCATTCCGCCTGCGCCACCACTCTTCTTATCCTGTGTAGATGCGCCAGCTCCCACGCCAAAGCTTACATCCACCAAAGGAACAATTGTAGTATCTCCAATCTGAATCGGCTCTCCCACTACAGTCTTAGACGACAAAAAGCCCTCCATCCCCTTCATCATAGAGCCTACGATTCCGTTAAAATTATTATCTGCCATAATTATGAATCCTCCCTCAACAAGCATTTCTTCAAACGCTTTATATTTTTATTAAAAAGCACTGTATATGCAACCATAATGTATACATATACCGTTAATTTACCCTTTAGCAAAAAATCTGCTTCAAATACTTTGGTTTCAAAATCCGGAACCACCACAACATTTCCCTGATGGAGAGGATAAAGCATCGCACAATAGCCGATAATCTGCCCTGTTGTCCCGGGATCATCCATCCCAAGTAAAGCATTCACTCTAAACCTCTTAGGCTTTATATCCTTCCATATTCTAAGCAATTCCTTCTTACATGCAGCAAGCGCAAGCTTTGTATTCTCCTCCTGCCATAACTCCATGTAATAAGTTATGTTATCTTTAATCTTCTTTATTTTATCACATATCCTGCGGAATGTGTACCCGATATTGGTAATACGTTCCTTACATTTTGCAAACAATATCTTCAGCTTTTCCCAAAAAGAAGGCGTATCATCTTCTTTCGGCACATCCTTCTCCATAAACTCATTTGAAGATTGATTTTCCTCAGACTGTAGAACAGATTCCGGCTCCTTTGCAGTCTCTTCACTGCCCGGGCGATGCGGAACGGGAGGCTTTGTCATTACTATATCACTCGTTTCCTCCTCTGCCTGATTATCTTCTACCATTTTCTTCTTTTTCTTCTTTACCCGTTCTGCTTTCTGTTTCTTTCTCTGCATATCATAGACAGGAATTCCAAAAAGCCGAACCACAAGCTGCAGCTCCTTATCCCGGCAAAGTGAAACCTTAACCGTAATCAAATGTAACAGCCAGCTTATCTTACCATTTACCGCATATTCCTCGCGATAATAACCGGCAGCCCGATACCGAATAGGAACAAATAAAACCAAGCCTGCCAAAACCAAAATCGTAATAAGCAGACAAAGTAAAGTAATGCCGATTATTTTTAATACTGTTAAAATCATTGCTAGCATAGCTTCCCCTTCGTGTTTCTAAGATTTCATGCTTAAGATGCCTGGCAATACTTCTTTATATCAAGTCCTCCGGTTTCTTTTAACACATCTAAAAGAATCTCCTGAATCATCGTTACCGCAGTGGCATAACTCTCTGCGATACCAACTACATAGGGCGGATTCTCCCTATAAAACTTCTGCTTCAGGAGTGAGCTATGATAAATCTCAAGCAAATCCTTATCAGCCGCCAAAGTAATCACATAAACCGAAGGCATAAAAACATGATGCCTCAAACGCCATAACAGCTTCTTCTTATCTTTGCTAATTGCAGGACTAATATATACCCTTTTAAAAATGTGCATATAATCAGCTCCTTCTCTTCTAATATGCACCAAATTAACATAACACATACATTTTATCATAAAGATGACAAAAATAAAAGAAGGTCTGCAACCTTCTTTTAAGCTTTTATTTTTGCGGCTTTACCCATGCACCGGTCTTTTTTAGCTCTTGATACATTTCATAAGCCTTCTCCAGCATCTGCTTTTCATTAGGGAACTTTAGCAAATGATAAGCCTCATGGTACTTATAGTAACCGGAGTCTACAAAATACTCCTCCTTCTGAGGCTTACTATAATAATTATCTGCCATCATCAGATACCAATGTACGCTTTTATGAACCACACTTTGGGGTGTGGAAAAAGTGTATTCACTCTTCCCTATATACTTTATAGCTGTAGCCTTTACACCCGTCTCCTCACTTACCTCTCGCAGAGCGGTTTCAATATGCTTCTCTCCATTCTCAACAGTTCCCTTTGGCAGAACCCATCCCTCATATTTATTCTTGTAATTCTTGTATAGCAGTAATATTTTTCCTCTGAAAATCACTACGCCCCCACAACTTGTTGCTTCAATCATGTGTTTCCTCCGGTATGGTGCATATGGATTATCTTATTGAATACTCTCGATAATATTAATAATCTGACTTGTTTCAAAGGGTTTGGTAACAAACTCCACTGCTCCAAGCTTTATCGCATCCATCATCTTATCCTTTTGTCCGGCTGCTGTAACCATTACAATCTTAGCAGCCGGATCAAATTCCTTTATCTTAGTTAATGTTTCTATTCCGTCCATAACAGGCATTGTGATATCCAAGGTAACCAAATCAGGTCTCAATTCACAATATTTCTCATAGCCCTCCTGCCCGTCAGCAGCCTCTGCAAGGACCTCATATCCATGCTCAACCAGCATGTCCTTTAATAAATTTCTACTTGTCTTTGAATCGTCTATAATGATAACTGTACGCATAATCTTCCGACCTTTCCTTATGTAATTATCTGCATGTCTCATAAACTGCATAAAGCCTGCAGCCATTTGCCCGAATCGGTATCACATATATATTATCGCTATGAATCGTCATCGGTTCTGCATAATACTCCGGTATATTCATATCTATACTGACATCATTGTAGCTTAAATTTGTAGCATAAAGTCCACTAATACAGTTCAAAAACTCACCCACATTATCCAGTGCATCTTCATCTACTACATTATAAGTTGCTTTTGTAAAATAATTCGCTATTGCCAGCAAATCATTACCACCACCGGCAAAATACAATTTAAAATGCAGGTTGCCCGTCATCTCCTGTACCACACACTTCTCAGCAACAAAACAATCCGTCGTATAAGCCTGTTCCAGATATACATCTCTGTCAATTAACCGTTTAAAGGTCTGCACCATCGTATGAAGCAATTCCTTTAAGCGAATATCACTACATGGTGCAAAAACCTGCACCATCTGTTCAATATCCTCATGCAGAAATGCATCCAACTGTACTTCCGTGTAATCATTTGCTACTCGGAACTCATCCAACAAATCACATATCTGTGACAGCTCCAAAATACCCTTATCCACCAAATATTGCATCATTACAATGAAATGATTTGATTGATACGTCACAAGTTTTTCACAGGAATCCTCAGTAAGAAGTCCTGCTCCTACAACCCTTTTCGCAAAATCAGCTTCTGAAGAGTGAAGTACATTCAACTCCTCCAGCTGCTGCAGTGTCAATTTCTTCTTAATAACAGCAATAACTCCCATTCCGGCTGTAACTCCATCCAGCTCAGAAAGTGCCGTATCCAATTGCACCTGCGTTAACTTTTTCATACTCACCAAGTAATTTCCAAACAATCGGTTAAGCATATATTTGCCCCCTTCTATTACTCGTATAAAGTCTTACTTCTAATATACACCTTTTTACAGGAAATTACAAAGAATTATTTGTTAATATTAAACAAACTATTGATTTTTATTGAAATCAGGGAACAGTAAAATACATTATTCCACATCACCAATCCCATAATAAGCATCAAAAATCCTACGTGCTACCGGCACCGCATATTCACCGCCAGAACCGCCACCCTCCACAATGACAGTTACTTGTATCGGCTTAGAGGTATTATAAGAAAAACCCGTAAACCATGCATGAGAATCCGACATAGAATTATACTCTGCTGATCCGGTCTTTCCAGCCACCTGATACTTTAAACCCTTCAATTTCGCGGCAGTTCCTTCCTCAACAACAGCCTTCATTAGCTCCTGAAGAATAGACGCCTCTTCATCAGACATTAAGCTGCCATATACCTTTGGTTCAAAATACTTAATAACTCTTCCTTCTGTATTCTCTACACTCTCTACACAATACGGCATCATCAGTTCTCCCTGATTGGCGATTGCCGATGTAATCATAGCAAGATGCATCGGCGTCATCTGGGTTTCCCCTTGCCCGATTACTGTCTGCACAAGTGATTTATCATCTGTCTGCGTCGACATAACCGCGCTGCTTGCCTTACTAGGAAACGCAATTGGCAATTCCTGATAAAACAACAGCTCCTCTAAGGTCTTTGAAAAACTATAGCGATTTAACTCCAGCCCAATATTGGCAAAGGATGAATTACAGGACTTTGCAAAGGATTTGGTAAAATCCACCTCTCCATGATTTGCCCCATGGTAGCACTGTATTTTTCCACCTTCATAGCTGATACTTCCATTACACGTAAATTGATACTCCTCATACCGGCTTCCATTCTCTCTAATATACTCCAATGCCGTAATCATCTTAAAGGTTGAGCCGGGCGGATATAATCCTTGTGTTACACGATTCAACAGTACGGAACTGTCATCATCCTCTATTAATTCATCCCATATCTGCACAATTTCATTTGGATTAAAATCCGGCTTAGAAACCATGGCAAGAATCTTTCCTGTTGACGGCTCTGTCACAATGACTGCTCCATCGTAGGCACCCAAGGCACGATACGCTTCCTCCTGAAGCTGAGGTATAAAGGTTGTTATCACCGTATCCCCTTGGAATTTTCGATTCTCCATACTAGCTTGCAGCTTCTTCTCTAAAGAACTGTTAGAGGCAATCAAATAAATATTGGAAAGACTTTCTACACCCGCTCTTCCGTTAGATGCATATCCAATAGCGTGGGAAAAGACTTCTCCATACGGATATACTCTGATTTCCTCATCACCGACAACCTCTGTCGTAGCAAGTAAAGTTCCATCTGCAGCAAGAATATCTCCACGAATCGTTTTTTCCTCTAAAATCTCCTGCCTCTGCCTATTATATTGATTACTAATGACTTTGGTACTGTCATAGGTAATATAATGCCCAAGAAAAACAAGCATCGTTACAAAAATTCCACCATAAATGCCTGCCAGACCACCAATTCTTCGATTGTCAGGTATTGCAAGCCTTTGCTTCGTTTCCTCCTGCTCCTCGACTTGCGGCTGTTCATACTCCAAAACACCTCTGTCAGGCTGCATGCTGATTCCCTGCACTAGGGCAAGCATAATCATGCTGGACAGCACGGAGCTTCCTCCGTAGCTCACAAGCGGAAATGTCAATCCCGTCATCGGAATAAACTTACAGTTACCACCTACCGTCAGGAACACCTGAAAAATATATGCTACACCAATTCCTAATGCTGTATATTTTGAAAAACGGTCAAATCTACGCATTGCAATTAAAATAATCTCCAAAAACAGATTCAAAGCCATTAGAAATAAAGCAATACCAAATACTACACCATATTCCTCACAAATAGATGCATAAATAAAATCCTGTTCTACATAGGGAATTGTCGATGGTGTTCCGCCATCAATTCCCAAGCCGAACCAACCACCTGTTCCAATTGCAAACAAAGAATGTGCAATCTGATAGCCCCTATCCTCAATTCGTGTCCACGGGTCCAGCCAGACAGCCACACGAACTCTTACATGTGAAAATAGATAATACGCCGCTACGCATGCTATGACAGCCGCAAATCCACCGATGCCCGCATAGCGCTTCTTACCTGTTGCAACAAAAAGCAATGTGAAATATACAATAAAATAAATAAGTGCACTTCCTAAATCTGTAGAAGCAACCAATAGCAGAACGTGAATGCCCGCTAACACCGCAGTTACAAACACCTGCAGAAACGAACGGCTTTTCGCCAAAAAGCCCGCAAGAAAGACCACATAGGTAATCTTTACAAACTCAGATGCCTGAAAGCTTATCCCTGCCAAGGATACCGAAAGCTTTGCACCATTTACTACCGAACCTCTTATATATACTGCTCCCAATAAAATTATACCAAGCAGTGCATATATCCAACGTCCCTTTTTTAACAAATTGCGCAGCTTAAGAAAACACGGCATTACTAATATAACCAGCATTCCAAGCAGTGCAAACACAAACTGCTTCACTGATTTTGTATATGACAAACGAAGCAGACAAATAAAGCCTATCGAAAAAAACATAGCTATATGATTCAATATTAATCTATTGGTCCTCGGATAAATCGTTCTTACCAATACCAAAAATGCAAAAATACATATCAACTGAACAATTGGCAAAAACAAATAATCAATATTCCCCCTTGAAGAAAGCAAAACAAGACAGCCTGTCACATGATGAACTGCCATTAAGATATTTTGAAGCACCAAAAGAAAGCTACTTCTCCTGCTTTCTTCTCTCGCCAAAAGCAAGTAGCTGATTACCACATATAATGTTATATTGCATGCCAAAATGTACTTCGACAATTCAATCATTACATTAATCATATACTGTTTATTCTACTCCCCGCTTATAATGACCATTGGTAAACTCCTCATAAGGATAATCACACGGCTCGTCCAGCACAATACGCTTTTGATAATAAGCAAGTATTGCCTCTGTCTGACACACATCCTCTGTGGTAAATTCCAAACGATATACCTCAATACCCAAACGCTCCATGCCATCCAGCTGCCCATGTAAAGAAAGCGGCACCGTATTATACAAAATATTATAGCAATGCAGACAATTTTGCATAATCGGAAACTGATTGCGATATCTGTCTGTTAGATAATATATCATCTGTCCGCCATTTATATTCTTCTCGCACTTTTCCAATGTTTTTCTAACGCAATTTGCTGAATACATCAATGGGATTCTTCCATATACCATCATTTCCTTTGGACAGCTCTCCTCAAGCTGCAAAAGCTCTTTACGATTCAGTTCCACCGGAACCGTTAATCTCTCAAAGTAGCTGTTATAAAATGCAGCAGACTCATGATTCCATGCATATATCGTATAATCCGCTATATAACGCCCCTGATACCCTCTCTTTCGAAGCCACTGAAGCTCCTCGGTATTTCTAATCAACACACCCACAAATGGCATCATTTGTAATGCATCAAGAAATTTCTCCAAATAAGAATAGGAACGCTTGCGCAGAATATATGGCAAGGCCAGATAATAGTCCTTATCCGCATACTGCTTCATAAGCTCTTCCACTTGCTGCCTGTCAGTCAACACCAAATCCGCACTTATATAAACACCGGTAACTGCCTCCTGTCTTACACTACAGGACAGCTGCTCACAGGTTTGTACATTGACCACCAGACAAGCCGTGCCCTTTGCTTTCTTTGAAGACTCCCAGTCTGCATTCTGTTTCACAGATTCATTTCGTGCCTGAATGATTACCTTCTCCGCTTTTTCTTTACGAAGCTGCATATGCCTCTGAAGAATTGCTTCCTCCAATTTCTCACAGGCATTTCTTCTCAGCTCATTTAGTGCCTTAATCGGCATAAATGCATCTGCATCAGCATCTAACTCCAACTTTGAAAGCTTAAAGTAAGTATCGCCCATCTTCGCAAGACGACTCTTAATATCCTCCATATCCAAAGGTCTGTTCTGAGCCTGGTTTACCACATCTCCCGTTACCTCTGCCATAAACTCTCTTCCATCAGGCATCATACAGCTCAAACTTAGCATAGCAGGCTCATCCTTACGGATAACAGCCTTTCCTATAACATCCACCACACGTTTGGTATTTAGATATTTTCTACGAATCTCTTCCAAAACAGCATCCTTACCACCTGCATAGCCCGGATCACTTATGGTCACCATACTCTTAGAATTATGCTGTTCATAATATCCCTGACAGATATCTGTTCTGATATAGAGTCCGCGCATCATTTCCTCATCCTGTTTAGACACCTTAAATGGCGCCTTCGGATTTGCCAGATACAAATCAATATACTTACGATACATTGCCGTAACTCCGGCTACGTACTCCGGACTCTTCATGCGCCCCTCTATCTTAAAGGAATCTATCCCTGCCTCTATGAGCTTTGGAATCTCAGACAAGGTGTACATATCCTTCAAGCTAAGAGGATAAATATCCTTCTTATCCTTTGCCTTGTATGGCAGACGGCACGGTCCGGCGCATCTGCCTCTGTTACCACTTCTACCACCCAGAATAGAACTAAACAGACACTGTCCCGAATAGGCATAGCACATGGCACCATGAATAAAGGTCTCTATCTCAAGCCCTGTCTTGTCCTTCATCGCCTTAATCTCGTCTAATGACAATTCTCTTGCAGGGACAATACGCACTGCTCCAATTTCCTTTAAAAACTCAGCGCCATATTCTCCGGTTAAGGTCATCTGTGTACTGGCATGAAGCTCCACCTCCGGAAAATGCCTCTGAATCAAACGAAACACACCTAAATCCTGTACAATTACTCCATCTAAACCTGCATCACAAAGAGGCTCCAGATAAGGAATCAAATCCGAAAGCTCCTTCTCCTTCACTAATGTATTAACAGTAAGATACACCTTCTTACCATAGATATGTGCAATTCGTAACGCTTCAATAATCTCCTCTTGCGTAAAATTATTAGCATATGCTCTTGCTCCGAACTTACTACCACCCAAATAAACAGCGTCTGCGCCTGCATTCATAGCAGCTATAAAGCATTCAAAATCTCCTGCCGGTGCCAATAACTCAACCTTATTTTGAATCATCCCAATCTCCTATCCTTACAACAACAAAGACTGTCAAAAGACAGTCTTCTATCCTCGGTGTTCTTATTAATCGTTCGCTAACTTCTTATACTCTTTAAGCTCTGTTTCCATGCGCACCATAGTCTTGGAATTCTCATTCAACTCTTCTTGCGCTTCCTTCAAAGACTTAGAAGTATTCTCAAGCTTAATCTGCGTCGCAATCAACTCATGCTTCAAATCGTAAAGCTCATTCTCCTTCGCTCTAAGCTCCTGCTCCAAATCTTCAATCTTGCCCTTTGCCTTAAAATAATCATCAGCAATATTAATCTGAATCAGAATATTTTGTGTATCTAAAGGCTGTCTGCGGAAACCATCCAGCTTATTATAATCGCTTAACTTATTATTAATGTAAGATGCAACTTTCTGTAAGTACTCCTCACTCTCGTGACCACTCATAGTGAGCACCTTACCACCTATAATAACCTCTGTATCTGTCTTTGCGGACATATATATCCCCCCTGAATATCTTGCTTCTTCTTTTGAAATGACTTCTCTGATAAGTTATGTAAATGCAATAACTCAATATATATTATAGCAAAGCAGTTTTAAATTTCAAGTCCCAAATGGCGATACGCAAGCTCTGTCACCATACGTCCTCTTGGCGTTCTGCAAATCAATCCATTCTTAATCAGATATGGCTCATATACATCCTCTATGGTGCCACTGTCCTCTCCTATCGTTGCAGCTAAGGTATCTAAGCCCACAGGACCACCCTTAAACTTCTCTATCATTGTGATTAAAATATTTCTATCCGTCTGATCCAAGCCCAGCTTATCCACATCCAGAAGGTCAAGTGCTACATTCGCTACCTCCTCTGTAATCACACCGTCAAATCTCACCTGTGCAAAATCCCTGACGCGCTTCAAGATTCGGTTAGCAAGTCTTGGCGTACCACGGCTTCTTCTTGCAAGCTCCAAGGCCCCCTTCTCCTCAATCTGCACTCCTAAAATCCTCGCTGAATGTTGGATAATCAACACAAGCTCCTCCAAAGAATAGAACTCCAAGTGCTGAATTACACCAAATCTGTCTCGAAGTGGTGCTGTTAACAGGCCCGCTCTCGTAGTTGCACCAACCAATGTAAACTTCGGCAAAGGCATATGTACGGATGTCGCCGCTGACCCCTTACCAATCATAACATCAATAGCAAAATCCTCCATCGCAGGATACAAAATCTCCTCGACCTGTCTGTTCAATCGATGAATCTCATCAATAAACAACAAATCACCATCCTGCAGATTATTTAGAATAGCAGCCATATCTCCTGTCTTCTCAATCGCCGGCCCACTGGTTACCTTAAGATTAACTCCCATCTCATTGGCTATAATCCCTGCAAGCGTGGTCTTACCAAGTCCGGGCGGTCCATAGAACAGCACATGATCCAGCGCATCATTACGTTGCTTGGCGGCTTTTATATATATACTTAATATCTCCTTCGCCTTCGCCTGACCGATATATTCCTTCAAGGTCTGCGGACGAAGACTTCCTTCTATCTTACGATCTTCCTCTGTAATCTTTGTCTCGATTATTCTACCTGCCATAGGACTTCTCCTTTATCTCACTACAGTTTTAAGAGCCAGCTTAAGAATAGCACCTGCGTCCATATCCTCAGTCACGCTCACCTGATTCACTGCCTTAACAGCCTCAGATGCCGAGTATCCAAGAGCAACCATGGCTTCTATCGCATCATTCTTCGCTCCTGTATTCGCAAAGGTACTTCCCATCGCTACCAGAGTCGGCTGCTCAATATCAGAATTCAACTGTATCTTGTCCTTCAAATCCAATATAATTCTCTCTGCAGACTTTGCACCTATGCCCGGTGCCTTAGCAATCGCCTTGGCATCTCCTGCGATAATTGCAAAACGTAAATCATCTGCACTCATAGCCGATAAAATACCGAGAGCCCCTTTTGGTCCAATACCATTCACCGTAATCAGCTTCTTAAAAAACCATAAGTCCTCTTTGGTCAGAAAACCATACAGCATAAAGGCATCCTCTCGCACACAGGTATAGGTATATATCTTAACCTGTGCACCAATCCCTGGCACACGCTGCGCCACACTGTACGGAATCTTAATATTATATCCAATCTGGTTGCACTCCACAACCAAATTATCCTCTGCAATCTCTACAACTTCCCCTCTGATATATGCATACATATATGTCATCCTTTCTACGGTCGCAATCTACTATTTATAGTAACATAAATTAGCAAAAAAGAAAACATATGTTTTGTATTTTAATCAAGAAAAAAGAGCCCGAAAGTTCTACCTCTCAAGCTCTTGCTATCATCATCTGATGACTATTATTTGTTATTAATATAGTTGATAAGTCCCTCTGCCTTGATAATCTTCTGCATGAACTCAGGGAAAGGCTGACCCTTATAGGTCTGACCTGTTGTCTTATTGGTAATGATACCTGAATCAAAATCTACCTCAACCTCATCACCTGCCGAAATTGCCACAGCAGCCTCAGGACACTCAACGATTGGAAGACCGATATTGATTGCATTACGATAGAAAATTCTTGCGAATGTCTCTGCGATTACGCAGCTTACACCTGCCGCCTTAATAGCGATTGGTGCATGCTCTCTGGAAGAACCACATCCAAAGTTCTTATTGGCAACGATGATGTCGCCCTTCTTTACATTCTTAACAAAATCCTTATCAATATCCTCCATGCAGTGTGTTGCAAGCTCTGCAGGGTCAGAAGAATTCAAATATCTTGCAGGAATGATTACGTCTGTATCAACATTATCTCCATACTTAAATACACTACCTGTTGCTTTCATAGTTGACCTCCATTATAACTGGTTTGGGCTTGAAATCTTACCTGTGATTGCACTTGCTGCAGCGACTGCAGGACTTGCAAGGTAAATCTCTGAATTAATATGACCCATTCTTCCTACAAAGTTACGATTGGTTGTAGATACACAACGCTCGCCATCAGCAAGAATACCCATGTATCCACCAAGACAAGGGCCACAGGTTGGAGTGCTGACAACAGCTCCTGCCTGAATAAAGGTCTTCAATAAGCCCTCTTCCATAGCCTGCATGTAAATAGCCTGTGTTGCAGGAATAATAATACATCTCATACCCTTAGCAACATGACGTCCCTCTAATACCTTAGCAGCAATTCTAAGGTCATCAATTCTACCATTTGTACATGAACCGATGACTACCTGGTCAATCTTAACATCCTCTGTAATCTCATCGATCGTCTTTGTATTCTCAGGTAAATGAGGGAATGCAATTGTTGACTTCAATGTACTTAAGTCAATTGTATATTCCTCATCATATACTGCATCCTCATCAGCCTCATAAACTGTAAACTGTCTTGTTGAATGCTCCTTCATATATTCGATAGCCTTTTCATCAACAGGGAAGATACCGTTCTTTCCACCTGCTTCAATTGCCATGTTAGCAATTGTAAATCTGTCATCCATAGAAAGATTAGCAATACCATCTCCTACGAACTCCATTGACTTGTAAAGTGCTCCATCCACACCAATCATACCGATGATATGAAGGATAACATCCTTACCGCTAACCCACTCAGGAAGCTTTCCTGTTAAGTTAAACTTAATTGCGCTTGGAACCTTGAACCAAGCCTTACCTGTTGCC
Source organism: Lachnospiraceae bacterium (assembly GCA_045579665.1). Classification (GTDB taxonomy): domain Bacteria; phylum Bacillota; class Clostridia; order Lachnospirales; family Lachnospiraceae; genus COE1. The sequence goes on along the minus strand of JAZNMO010000211.1, from coordinate 4,988 downwards.
ATACCGGCAGCCATATCTGTACTGCCAACACCTGTAGAAAATGCGCCAAGTGCACCATATGTACATGTATGAGAGTCAGCACCGATAATCACATCACCTGCAACAGTAAGTCCTTTCTCAGGGAGAAGTGCATGCTCGATACCCATCTCACCAACCTCGAAATAATTGGTAATCTGATTCTTGATTGCAAACTCTCTTACACACTTACAGTGCTCTGCTGACTTAATATCTTTATTTGGTACAAAATGATCAGGTACAAGTGCAATCTTATCCTTATGGAAAACGCCTTCAACCTGCATCTTTTCCATTTCCTTAATCGCAACAGGACTTGTAATATCGTTACCAAGAACTAAATCTAAATCCGCTTCAATCAACTGACCTGCTTCCACTGACTCAAGTCCTGCATGGGCAGCTAAAATCTTTTGCGTCATTGTCATTCCCATTGTCTATTCCTCCTGTTATTTCATTATAAAAGTGTATGCTCGTGTATTTTTGATTCAAAGGGCTGTATGCAGCACATTATGTGCACCCTTTTTGAACTTTCATTATCATATCACACTTATTAACATAATTGAAATACATATATTTTATATTTACTATAACCTATAGTTATAGTAAAATAAATTTGTATAACTGCCAGTTAGTCAAAACAAACCATATATAATTACACATAGATACGAAAGGATTTATCATGAATCAGAACCTATCAGCCTATCATGTATTTTATACCGTAGCAAGAACAGGAAATATATCAGCCGCCTCAAAAGCTCTATATATCAGTCAGCCCGCTGTCAGCAAGGCAGTACAGCGTTTAGAAGAAGGCCTGGGCGTTACGTTATTCAAACGTGGCTCACGAGGTGTAACCCTGACCCACGAAGGAAGCATTCTATATGAACGCTTACAAGAGGCTTTTCATGCAATTGAGCTTGGTGAAGAGCAGCTTCGTTACGAAGCCAATCAGGATATCAGTCATCTGACAATCGGTGTCAGCACAACTCTTTGCAAATATCTTCTGTTACCTTACTTGAAGGATTTTCTGCGCCAGAATCCGCACATTAGAATTTCCATTGCCTGCCAGCCTACCTATCAAACCTTGCAGGCATTAGAAGAAGGAAGTATTGATATCGGTCTTGTCGGCGAACCAGACTCCACTTTTCCTTACATCTTCTCAAAGGTACAGGCAATAAATGATACCTTTGTTGCAACGCAAAGTTACCTGGACAATTTAAAAATACGAACAGGCTTAGACTATCATCAGGCAGCTAATACAAAGCATTTATTTAGGGATGCCACTCTCATGCTAATCGACAGTAACAATTTATCCCGCAGATATGCTGATCAGTACATTCTAACCAATGAGCTTCAGGCAGGTAATATTATCGAAGTATCTACCATGGATTTACTCATCGAATTTGCTTCTGTCGGTCTTGGTATCGCCTGCGTGATTCGAAATTTTGTGGAAAAAGAGCTTAAGAACGGAACTTTAATTGAGATTCCTGTTCCTATTATTATTTCCAAGCGAAACATAGGCTTCGTTTATAAAGATAAAGCCTTCACAAATCCTGCGATACAAACCTTTTTAGATTATTATCAACACACCCAAAGCTAAATCAGTTTACAATATTCACCCAAGCGCCTATTTTATCAGAACAATAGCGTGTTCTTTGTAAAATAGGCACTTTTTTTCACTTCTTTTTATTCAGTAAAATGTTATAATATTTTATAACATATGCGCATTTTAACAAACAATAGCGCAAAAATATAGAAATTGTAGAGAGGTGCTATTTATGAAAGGAATAACTCCCCCAAAATTCAAATTGCCCAAACAAACCCCACCGTCCCCTGCCGTAGAGGACTTGACTGCAAATACAAACTCCTTGAATGCTTCTGTTGAAACACCCCAAATACCAGACGCTGCTACAACTGATGCTCAAGCAAAAGGAAAAAAACCTTTATTTGGCAAAAAAGAAAAGTCAGCCAAGGAGAAACCTATCAAAGAGAAAAAAATAAAAGAAAAGCCAGTCAAAGAAAAAACTTCTAAACAGACAGGCGAAAAGAAAAAATTGCAGCTTCCTAATTTAAAGGAAAAGCTTGCCGCTTTATCTAAATCAGAAAAGAATAAGACGGACAGCGTAAACAAGAAAAAAATTACACTTCCACCTAAGGTTGCTGCTATTCTATCAAAAGTGAAGGATATTCTTATTAATAAGATATTTTCAGGCAAAAGTATTATGGGAAGTCTTATGACCATCTCTATTTTGCCGGTAATTTTAATGCTTATTCTTGGTATTGCATCATACAAAACAGCTTCTAATGCAATCCTGAATCAGTGTAAAGAATCTGCTATGGCAACTGTTTCCGTAGCAGCTGATTACTTCTCTGTAATCTGTGACTCTGTTTCTGCTAAAGGTGCTGAGTTAGTAACCAACAAAACCGTTTCTGACTATTACGAAAATTATGATATGAAAAGTGAAACTGCTGCTGACGATTTGAGTACGGTTAAAGTTATCATGAGCCAGATGAAGGCAGCCAACAAATATTTATACAGTTACACCATTATTCCAAACGAGGGAAAGCTTGTAACATCTCTTACCGGAGCTCTTCCGGATGACCATTACAATGTATACCTTGCTTCTTCCGAAGGAGAATTCTTAAACAGAGATAAGAAAACCCGTTCCGGTTGGCTAGGTTATCATACCTTCGTTGATGAAAATATTAAAGCAGATAACACATGCTACTCTTTTGCATATGTTCAGGAATTTTTAAAGGCTGATGCGACTCTGGTACTTGATATTGATATCAACATTGTAAAAGATATGCTTCTCGGTCTTGATACCGGTGCCGAAAGTATCAAAGCACTTGTTTCAACAGACGGTCGTGAAATCGGAGTTATTCAAGGCGAAGAAAACTTATATAATATCAATGGTGAAGGCGAAAGCTGGTTCGTTGGTCAGGAGCATTACACAAAGAGCTTGGAAACAGGCGAGGCAGAAAGTCGTACCGTTCGTATCAAGGGTAAGAAATACGAATATTTCTATTCTCCTGTCGGTTCAACAGGCATTGCACTTTGTGCTCTCGTACCACAGGATATTCTGCTTGCCGATGCAAAGGCAATTAGCTTCGTTACCATTCTTATGGTTGCTATCGCTTCTGTCGTTGCCCTCGGTGCAGGCTCTATGATTGCAAATGGAATTAAGAGCACTGTTAAAAATCTTGTAAATGGCTTAAAGGAAGTGGAACAAGGAAATCTTTCCATGAACTTCACTACAACTCGTAAGGATGAATTTAAGCTGTTAAATGATAGCTTGAACAATACCTTATCCGGTATCCGTGCTCTCTTAGTTGAAACACAACAGTTTGGTGATAAGGTAAATCAGATGTCTGTAGACCTTACAGAACGTACATCAGACATCAATACTTCCATGAAGGAAATCTTAAAGGCTGTGGAAGAGGTTGCTCAGGGTACTCAGACTCAGGCAGAAGAAACGGATAGCAGCCACCAGAGAATGAACGACCTCGCCAATAATATGAATGATGTCTACGGAAAGACACAGGCAATCGAAAATCTGGCAGGCGAAGTTATGAATGCTGTAGACAAGGGACAGGTTATCGTAGATGGTATTCAGTCTCAGGCTGATGCTACTTCCGAAATCACAATGACCTTAAGCAAGGAAATCGAAGAAGTAAATGTTCACTCTATCGAAATCAAAAATATTGTTAATGTTATTGACGGTATTGCCGGTCAGACCAATCTCCTGTCACTCAATGCTTCTATCGAAGCTGCACGTGCCGGTGAACATGGTCGTGGCTTCTCCGTTGTTGCCGAAGAAATCAGAAAGCTTGCTGACCAGTCCAAGGAATCAAGTAAACAGATTCAGGAAATCATCAAGAGTATCACACAGGCAACAGAACGTACATTAACCTCTGCAAACCAGACACAGGCACAGGTCCAGGAGCAGGTTCACCAGTTCCGCGATACCGTAGAAATTTTTACCCAGATTAAGAATTGTGCTCTTGCATTAATTGACGAATTAAATCTGGCAGTCAATAACATGAAAGAGGTTAATCACCAAACCGAAGATGTCGGTGATTCCCTCCGCAATATTGCAGCTATTTCCCAGGAATCAGCAGCTTCTATTGAAGAAGTTACTGCTACTGTCAATACACAGACGCAGATGGTATCTTATCTTATGAACGAAGCAACAGCTTTATCTGAGCAGATTGCCGTATTAAATGAGTCTATGGAGAAATTCGCAATAGATGCAGAATAAATAAACAAAACCTTGAAGTCTTCTACAGACTTCAAGGTTTTCTCTTTTTCTAAATTAGTTATTGATGAACTTATCCTCTTCGTTGTTCCAGCTGTAAAGCTTACGAATCTCCTCACCAACCTGCTCAGCCGGATGCTCAGCTGCAAGCTTTCTCATAGCCTTGAAGTGAACCTGACGACCAGCATTTGACATATCTAATAAGAACTCCTTAGCAAAGCTTCCGTCCTGAATATCAGAAAGAACCTTCTTCATAGCCTTCTTTGTCTCTTCTGTGATAATCTTTGGTCCTGTGTTGTAATCACCGTACTCAGCTGTGTTAGAGATAGAATATCTCATTCCTGCGAAACCTGACTGGTAAATTAAGTCAACAATAAGCTTCATCTCGTGGATACACTCGAAGTAAGCATTTCTTGGGTCATAACCAGCCTCTACTAATGTCTCGAAACCAGCCTGCATCAATGCACAAACACCACCACAAAGTACTGCCTGCTCACCGAATAAGTCTGTCTCTGTCTCTGTTCTGAATGTTGTCTCAAGAACTCCTGCTCTTGCTCCACCGATTGCTGCTGCATAAGCTAAAGCCTTATCTAAAGCCTTACCTGTAGCACCCTGCTCAACAGCTACTAAACAAGGAACACCCTTGCCAGCCTGGTACTCTGAACGTACTGTATGTCCAGGTCCCTTAGGAGCAATCATAGTAACGTCAACATCTGCTGG
>JAZNMO010000210.1:0-11405 GCA_045579665.1 Lachnospiraceae bacterium | reverse complement strand
TTGCTACCTCCTGATTATCATCCTCTGTCTCAGCCTTCTTCTCACCTAATACAAAGGTAATACTGTCAAGTGTAACCTCATATGCTTCCTCCAAGCCCATGATTCCGACACATACCAAGTCAGCTGCTGTCAAATCACCAACTGCAAGCTGATTTGTTCCATATGCAACCGCTTTTTCAGTCTGCATTCCTTCATCACCATAGAACTTCACTGACAAATAAGATACATCGCCACTTGTATTGCAGACAATCTTCTCTAATCTTTCCTTATCTACTTCCTCAGGAATCTTAAAACTTACTTGATTGTACTGTGAAGGAAATACAAACTTAGTACTTCCATCTTCATTTGCTGTAAGCTCAGCTCCCCATGTAGTAGTTGCTGTCAAATCTGAAAAACGATAGCTTAACTCATTTTCACTCTGTACCAGCATTACCATAGGCACCGCTTCATCAGCCAGCTCTACTACTGTTTCTGCAACCGATTCTGTTGCTGTTTCCGTTTCTGTTTCCACAATTGTTTCTATCAAAGTCTCCACAACCGTTTCCGAAACAGTTTCACTAATGTCTTCTTCTGTCAACGTTTCTGTATCGTTTACCACTTCCGATGCAGCTTCTTCTGTTGTAACTTCTTCCGATGTCACTTCTTCTGTTGCGGCTTCTTCCGTCGTAACGTCTTCCGATGCCACTTCTTCTGTCGTAGCTTCAGCAGTATTTGCCTGTACGGCTACAACCTCACCAAAGGATAAGACAACTACAAGTGCCAATGACAAAAACGCTTTCCATTTTCTTACCATCCCGTTCACCTTACTCCTTCTTTATTCTAACATCAGCAGTTCAGGCACTGCTTTTTGTCTTTTTCAGAGTACATGAAAAGTACATAAAAGACTTCCTAATTTTTGCTATCCATTTATCTATTTTTGCTAAGTTGACACAATATTACCGCCTGCATCTCTTATTTTATTACAAGTTCCTGCTCCTGAACCGATGCCTCTAAGATAACTTTCACCTTCTTACCTGCATATTCCAATTCATATTCACCCAAAAAGCCTTCTAATAAAACAAAACCTTCTTCATCTGTACATACTTCACCCTTGGTATTCCACTCTTCCTTAATCAGATGCTTTAACATATCATAGGAAGGCTTTGTGGAATTGTCCTTACGAATAACACCGCTTGGTGCATTCAACCATGCGCCATCTGCAAAGTCCCAGCCCGTAATACCTTCTACCAAGGGATGTGCAAAGAGAATACGATACATCTCTTCCATTTCCTTCATCTGTCTTTCTTCACCTTCCGCAGTAGAAGGCCACTCCTGTACCTGATGGTCATTCAAATCCACAATCTCAGGCGGAATCAAGGTACCTGACACCAATGTATTCTCCGTAAAATGAATCGGTAAACCAAAGGAAGAAAATCGCTCCAATACCTGTTCAAGCTTCTCTGCTCCCCAATATCCCTGATGCTGATGAGACTGGATTCCAATCACATCAATCGGAACACCGGCTTCCAGACAGCCATCAATCAAAATCTCATATGCAGCAGAAGTATTAAAATCATTTAGCAATAAAACCGCATTCGGGTTCGCCTCCTTAGCAGCCTCAAATACCTCTTTAATCAATCTGACTCTGCCCTTTTCCTTGCAGATTCTGGTGATAGCATTATCATATTTATCAAATACCGGCATAATTACCACTTCATTGATAACATCCCACATATCCACTACACCTTCAAAATCCTTCATTTCACGATGGATACGCTCGATTTGCTTCCTCATAATCGTTGCATTATCATATTTCATCAGCCAATCCGCACAAACAGTATGCCAGCAAAGAGGATGTCCCTTAACCTTCACATTATGCTCCTGCAAAAATTTTGCTGCCTTCATACGACTCTCTGTCTGCACTTGTCCCTCTACAGGCTCAAAACCTCCCCAATAAAATGGTAAAGTTCCGTAATTATAGACTTCCAGCCACTTCTTTGCTCTATTCTCCCAGAACACTCTTTCCTGCTCATTTCTCACATTGGCATATGCCAAAATATCAAATGCTCCACATCCAAACAAAAATTTATGATTTGTTTGTAAAACATTCATTTTTTTATTTTTCAATGGTTGCCCACACCCATCTGTCACTCGCAGACGACAGGCTGACTTACGATGCGATAAATTCATCATCCTTCTCACTCCTCTTTCCAATCTCATGTTGACAGTTATAATACTCTTTTAATCGTTGTACGACCTCTAATATTTCTTCTCTTGTATTTTCATAGCTGATAGAAAATCGAATTGCACCTCTAATCTCTGCAAGGCTTTTTCCCATCGCCATCATCACATTAGATGGCAATCTGTCTCTGGTTGAACATGCAGAGCCTCCCGATACGCAAATACTTTTCCTATCTAAATAACCTAAGATATTCTCTGAGCCATATCCCAGAAAACTAACGTGCAGATTTCCCGGAACTCTGTCAGAGCTGCTTCCATTTTTAACCACCACCGGTATTTCCTTACTTAGCTTTTCCCAAAGCTCATCTCTAAGGTAGCTTTCCCATTCCATTCTCATCGGCATTTCTCTCTCTGCCAGTTCTGCTGCCTTTGCCATACCTACAATTCCTGCAACATTCTCCGTCCCGGACCTTTTTCCATTTTCCTGTCCGCCACCATATATCAGATTACGCAGCTTCTTATAGCCCTTGATATAGAGAAAGCCCACGCCTTTAGGACCATTAAATTTGTGTGCGCTTGCACTCAGAAGGTCAAAGCCATCCTCTTTGGCAGATATCGGAATATGCCCATATGCATGAACGGCATCTGTATGAAACAAAACTCCTCGCTGATGTGCAATTTTACTAATCTCTCTCACCGGCTGTATCGTCCCCACCTCATTATTGGCATACATAATGCTAATCAAAATAGTATCTGAACGAATCGACCGCTCCAGCTCCTGCAAGTCTACTCTGCCATCCTTATCCACATTTAAATAAGTGATTTCATATCCATTCGATTCCAAATATTTACATGTCTGTAAAACTGCCGCATGCTCTATTTTTGAAACAATAATATGCTTTCCTTTTTCACGATAAGCCTCTGCAACACCTCGCAAAGCCCAGTTATCTGCCTCGGTTCCCCCCGACGTAAAAAAAATCTCATCAGGTATTACCTTTAGCGTCCTCGCTATTTTCATTCTTGCTTCCTTAAGTGCCTTCCTGCTCTGTGCACCGAGTCCGTAACTGCTTCCTGCATTTCCATAATACTCATTAAAATACGGGAGCATCTCTTCAATTACTTCGCTGCGCATTTTTGTTGTTGCTGCATGATCCAGATAAATCCATTTTTCCATGCGTTGCACACCTTTCTTCCATATCAACGGTTATTGCAGAAGAAACCTACAGACTGTAGGTTTCCTTTGCTTTCACTTCATATTTTGCATTTCTTTGTCCGGTAAGCATTTCACTTCTTGCATCAGGCTGGCTCATACCTACATAAACGCTACATACGCCTGCTGTAATATGCTTCTTACCATCTTCCTGATATAATCCAAAATCTTCTTCTGGAAGTTTCATACTCACATGAGTTGATTCACCCTTTTTCAGGAATACTTTTTTCAATCCCTTTAACTGAGGGTTTGGCGCATCCTCCTGCTCAACCTTTACATAAACCTGAACAGTCTGGGCTGCATCATAATCACCTGTATTCGTAATATCTGCCTCTACTGTAATTCCATCTGCTGTAATCTCCTCAGATGAAAGTGTTACATTCTCAAGCTCGAAATCACTATACGATAATCCATATCCAAACGGGAATAATGCCTCATTTCTCATATAACGATAGGTTCTGTCCTTCATGGAATAATCCGTAAACTCAGGTAATTCTTCCGTTGTCTTATAGAATGTAATCGGAAGCTTTCCTTCAGGAGAATACTCTCCAAACAGAATCTGCGCTACTGCCTTACCGCCCTGTGCACCCGGATAACCTGCATACACAATTGCTGCACAGTCCTCCTCTGCCTTGGTAATTGCCAATGCACTACCTGATAACAGAACTAAGATAACCGGCTTACCGCTTGCAATTGCAACATCCAATACTTCCTGCTGAATTCCCGGAAGATTTAAATTTGGCTTATCACCGCTTGCATACTGATTTCCCTGGTCACCCTCTTCACCCTCAAGGCCGGCATCAAGTCCCATACAGCAAACAACAATATCACTGTACTCACAAATGCCCTTCACCTCTGAAATTCTATCGTTAGCAATTCCAAGATTCTCAATTCTATCCTTGTACAAATGACATCCATCTGAATATAATACTCGGCAGGAATCTCCTACATATTCTTTAATTCCTTCCAACACTGTTACATACTCAGAAGCAGTTCCCTCATAGTTACCTACCAGTGCTTTTCTATTATTGGCATTCGGTCCGATAACTCCGATTGTAGGATATTTACTCTTATCCAACGGAAGTGTCTGATTCTCATTCTTTAACAATACAATACTCTTTAAGGCTGTCTTAAGATTCAATGCCCTCATCTTATCCGAATCTACTTCCAAATAAGAAATCTCATCAAATGGATTGTCTGTTGTCTCCTCTAATACTCCAAGCTTCATTCTGGTTGTATACAAATTAACAATTGCTTCATCCACTCTTTCTTCTGCTACCAAGCCTTTTTCAACAGCCTCCTGTAAATAAGAGAAGAGATTTCCACAATTTAAGTCACATCCATGATTCATTGCCATTGCAACAGAATCTAATGGTCCGTCTGTTACCTTATGCCCTTCATAGAAGTCCTTAATCGCCCAACAGTCAGACACTACATGACCTGTAAAGCCCCATTCCTCTCTCAGCACATCCTGCAAAAGCTGCTTGTGTCCACAGCAAGGCTCACCGTTTGTTCTGTTATACGCACCCATAACGGCCTCTACCTTCGCTTCCTGCACACATGCTTTAAATGCAGGCAGATATGTTTCATACAAATCCGTAGTAGATGTTCTTGCATCAAAGAAATGTCTTAAATCCTCCGGACCGCTGTGTACTGCAAAATGCTTAGCACATGCTGCTGCCTTCAGATACTTCTCATCATGTCCCTGAATACCTTCTACAAAACGTACTCCCAGGCGTGATGTTAAATATGGATCCTCTCCAAAGGTCTCATGTCCTCTTCCCCATCTTGGGTCTCTAAAAATGTTTACATTGGGAGACCAGAATGTAAGTCCCTTATAAATATCTGTATCTGAATATTTCTGCTGCATATTATACTTTGCTCTACCTTCTGTAGATATTGCATCTGCAACCTCTTCCAATAAATCCTCATCAAAGCTGCCTGCCATTGTAATTGCCTGAGGGAATACCGTTGCAACGCCGGCTCTTGCAACACCATGCAATGCCTCATTCCACCAGTTATATGCTTTGATACCTAATCTATCTATTGCCTTCGCCCAGTTCAATGTCTGACCGCACTTTTCCTCAAGCGTCATCTCTTCCACAAGCTTTTTTGCTTTTTCACGATACTCATTATGTAATGCTGTATTCTTCGTTAATTCCTTCATTGTGTCGATATCCTTCCTCATTATTTTGCTCCATTATATCGGGTTCTTATCTACCTTTCTTCTTATCCCTTGCTCCCTTTTGCTCAGTTCTTGCTATTATTTAAAGTCTTTTTCTTCATTTTCCCCAAACTTCATGTTGCACTTTTCACAAACAGATGACAAAATGCTAGATTATTTCTCCGCGATTTGTTATTATATGAGCATTCTATACAACCGCTATTGTTTTATGCATGTTTTGCTCACTCTATTAAAGCAATATCTGAGCACCCCCGTTTGTGCATAATCCATAGCACCTCAATAATTGGAGTATGATAAGAAAAGAGGATAGTGTGAAAAATCCATATACGGGAGATTTTTCACACAGAAATTTGTGCATGCGCCCAAATTTCCGGGCAACAGCAAGAATGGAGATTATTATGGAACTGATTTACGACTCAACCCTACAAAAACCTGATTTTTATTTTAAAAACCATGATTTCATCGGAAGCCGAACCGTTCAAAATGCAAAGGAGCAGGTGCAATTTCACAATAACTCCTCCATGCGCATTTGGTATAACGACTTACCTGCTGATTTCGAAGAGCACTGGCACAGTGCATTGGAAATCATTGTTCCGATTGATAATTATTACGATGTGATTATCAACCAGACAACATATCGTATTCATCCCGGTGAAATTGCTGTCATTCCTCCGGGAGAATTACACAGCATTGTTGCACCGGCTACAGGAGTTCGCTTTATCTATTTGTTCGACCTGTCCTTTGCCTCCAGTTTATGCGATTATTCCAAGCTGCAAACAGTATTATCTCAAACTCACTGTATCACCAGGGAGTCGCATCCTGATATTTACGAAAGCTGTTATATGCTGCTTACGAGAATTAGAAACGAATATTTTTCAAATTCGGAAACAACAGAATTTATCATATATTCTCTTTTATTTAACTTTTTTACCAAGCTGATTCAAAACCATATTGAAGCAACTGCCAAAGAAATTCATTTTGAATCCCTTAAACAGAAGGAATATATCAAGAAATTCCATGATGTTCTTGCGTATATTGATGCCCATTACATGGAAGACCTTTGTCTTGAAGACATCTCTGCTTCTATTGGCTTTAGCAAGTATCATTTTTCGCGCTTATTTAAGCAATATACAAACTTTACCTTCTGCGATTACTTAAATTACCGCAGAATCAAGGCAGCAGAGAATCTTCTCTGTAAGAACGATTTAACAGTTACCGAGGTAGCATTGCAGTCCGGCTTCTCAAGCATTTCAACCTTCAATCGCCTCTTTAAACAGTTAAAGGGATGCTCTCCAAGAGAATTCCGTTCCAAAAATACGATTATTAATTTCTCATAATTCGCTCTCTCACAGCAAACACCGTCATCCCTTGCTAAGACGGTGTTTAACAGAAAAAGCTACCGGACAAACCGGTAGCTTTTTCCTTTATCAGGACGAAAAACAATTATCGAAACATCCAATTTTTCATTTCGAAATCTTTTCCCTCGAATACAAAGAATAAGTCATGTACACCTTTTCGTTTCTCGGCAAATGTAATCTCTACTCCTTCCGTCTTAGAAAGAGCTGCACTTCCTACACCTGTACCAATTAATGTATCAATATAAACACTAAGTCTACCTGACGCACTTGGCTTTGCAACCTCAAAGAGACACTGCGCTGCCCCCTCTTCACCAAAGTCAACACCTTTCACGCAAATCCATCCATTTTCCTGTTTTGGAACCAATACAGGCTCACCCTTCTTTACATCCATCTGATGCATATGAGATGCCATCACCATAGGATGCTTCTCATAAGGATTTACCATACATACCTGCTGTACACCTTCTCTTGTTCCGGTAATTGGCAATACTTTACCATTCTCTACCGTAACCTCATCTATGTTCGTACTGCGATATCCTGCATTAATCCCCATTGCCTCTTCCAAAATTCTTGTATGGTAAGCCATATAGTACTTATCATGGAATTTAAACATACAATGATGATTATTTCCGCCTCTTCCAAAGAAGAACTCCGGATTCTTCAAGATAGAATGGTCCATTTCAAACGGTCCCATAGGATTCTTACTCTTCATCAGAATAATTTCACCGCAGCCAAAGCCTAGCTCCTGCACCTTATCCTGCGGTACATTGAAATTGGAACAATATGAGTAATAATAAGTATTACCAATCTTATTAATACCCGAATCCTCAAACAAATAGCTTACATTCTCAATAACCTGCGGCTCACCGTCCAGGCTAATCATATCGTCTGCAAGCTTAGCCACTCTGGCTGTTCCCGGATTATGCGCTACTGATATATCCGGTACTCCTCCACCAAAGTAAATATAACAGCTTCCATCATCATCCATTAATACCGCCGGGTCAAATAACCATGTTACATCCGCACAGCTTGGCATAGCTCTTGAAATTAAAGGCTTATTTATCGGGTCGTAAAATGGTCCTGTCGGACTATCCGACTGTAACACTGCGATTCCATTTCCACCATTTGCAAAATAAAGGAAAAACTGGTCCTTACCATTAATATTCTTATATGCAGCTGCCGGTGCCCATGAGTTGCGTCCCCACTTTGCAGCACCCTTTTCTGTTGAAGCTAAGATTCCGCCATGGTCTGTCCAGTTCACCAAATCCGCTGACGAAATCACATGAATAGTATCAATAATAGAATATGTATTTTCTTTTACCTTTCCCTGCTCATCCCACTCTAACGTATCTGCAGTCATATACAAATACACTCTGTCACCATATACCAACGCATATGGGTCTGCTCCAAACTTCTGTGTCATAACCGGATTATGGCATGACAGTCTCTTTAATAAATTTTCCATAATTGTCCTCCATTGTCTTATATATAAAATTCATAAAATCCACCTTGCCGCCAATTTCTTTTGTCGCATAGTAAAACAAACCAAGTCTGCAGCCTGTAAAATGTGCCAAAGAAAAATGCAGCTTATGCTCTTTTCCAATCTGTTTCCACTGTCCATGCTCCAAATAGTAAAATGTGGAAACATCCTTCATGTGAGAAAAGTCAGCCATCGCCTTCAATGTAACTGTCTGCTCACCACATATTGGTATTTCTTCCAATATCTCATCTTTATTTTGCATCACTATGTAATATGTATCTTCACGTCTTGTAACTGCTGCCATTGCATAATCTTCCTGTAAGATACAGATTCCTGCATAGTCTCCGCTTTTTAACTTACTAAAATCCAGCGTAATTTCACCACTGCATCCGGGATACTGCATCCTCTGTGTCAGCGTATTTCTCGCCTGTGTCAGTTCATTGCACAAGAGAGCAGAACGTACGGAAAGGCTACCCTTTTGTCTATCCGGCGTAATCAATGATAAATCCGGTGCATGATTAAACTGCCATGCACTTTTTAATCCAAAGCAGCCATACAACCTCTTCATTTCCTCCAAATCCGCAACCTGTGGATATGAAAAATCGTCACTGCTCCATAAATCCGTATACTCCATACACGCATCGGGCAGCTTTTGGGGCAGGCTCATAACAGGGAACTCATTCTCCCAACATACCTGTACCAATACCGGAATTCTGCCCACAGCACCTCTGTCCTGAAACAAAACTGCGTACCATTCTCCTGTCGGAGTATCTACAATACCACCTTGGGCTATTCCCTGATTGCAATATCCCATATCTTCATCAAAGATATCCTGCCCTACAAATTCATCCTCAAGCGTTTTCGCGCAAAAACAAGCCTCTACTCTCTGCCAGCACTCTCGTTTAGAATGAATACAAAACAGATAATACTTCCCATTTATCTTATAGATATGAGAGCCCTCATATCCCAAATACGGATTCCCATAATCAGAAATCAGCATGCGATGCAATCCGTCTTTCTTTGGACCACTCAAATCCTCAGCCAGCTCTGTAATATAAATCTCCCGATTTCCATACACTATGTATATCCTGCCATCATCAAACAGCAAGGATGAATCATGATAGAAACCCTCTATTTCACTTCTTATCCATTTTCCCTGCAAAGCATGGGTTCGAAACAAATAGGTTTTTCCTGTATCATTAGCCGCAAAACAAATATAAAATATTCCCTGATGATACCGTAACGACGCAGCCCACATCCCTTTGCCGTATATGTTTTTGCCATTCTGTAAGGTCTGTGCCTCTGTGATATCCAGAACATCATAAACATATGTCAGATGCTCCCAATGCATCAAATCCTTAGACTGCAATATTTCGCATCCCGGCATAAAATGCATGGTAGTTGTCACCATGTAATAGGTATCACCTACCCGAATCACATCCGGGTCAGGATAATCCAAACCTGTTAATAACATATCCTCTTATCTCAGTGCAAAAGAACGTAAGCTGGCATTTCCTGTTCCACGATAGGTCAAATATATCGCCTGCTTACCCTTAGGCAGCTGTACTGATGCACTGAATTCCTCCCATATATTTGAAGAATGAACCGGTATCTGTGCTAATACTTCTCCGTTCCATGTTGTCTTGACCTCAAACACACCATGAGCATATCCTCGCGTCCAGACAGACACTTCACTCACATCCTGTATATCAAAATACTTAAATCCTGCTGTAGCCGTATCCTGAATATTACTGATATATCCAAGCTCTTCATCACCGTCTCTTCCATCCTGCACAATCTTCGGGAAGCGTAAATCACCGACATACATAGATGGTGTATCCGTAAACAAATGACATGCAATATACGCAGGATACTCTCCTTTTCCCTCCAAAGGTCCACCGTTCAATCCACAGGACGTTATTTCAACCTGTGCTATCCTGCCGTCTTCGTCTATCGCAATCTTCTCTGCACAGCCCTGTCTGCTATACCAGGTACCATTGGTATGTCTGTGATAGAAAATGTACCACTCGTCATTTATCTCTACGATACTTCCATGATTATTGGCGCCATATGCCATTGGCATATGAGCCGGCTTATAAGTGTCAATATGTAAATCACAATTGCTGACAATCACTCCGCCATATACAAAATCCTTAGTCGGGCTCTTGCTTACTGCATAACAAAGCTCATGCATAACAATGGAAGAATATACAAAATAATACAAATCTCCATGCTTTCTGATGGAAGAAGCCTCAAAGAACTCATGTCCCTCAAAAGTACTTCCCTGACCATACTCACATCCCGGCACAACCAGTACAGGCTCCTCCACAATTGTCAGCATATCAGGAGCAAGAACTGCTACCTTAGAACCTGTTCTGCTCTTATCACCACGTGCGCAGAATCCTGTATACAGATAGGTCTTATCTCCTTCTGTTAAAACACCCGGGTCAAACTGTGGTTCATCTCCAGGTCTTTCTCCCAGTCTTGTTCCATCTGCATAATGCACGTAACCCAAGAACTCATACTTTCCTGCCGGTGTATCACACACTGCAACCGAAACCACACATACCTTATCCAAAACATAATAAAGATAATATCTTCCATCCGGTCCAACTGTCACATCCGGCGCGTACAAACACATACGTCCATCCCTATTCAATGGGTCCTCACACTTTGGATAAATGACACCTTCATATCTCCAATCCGTTAAATCATCAACCGGCGCAGACCAGCACACATAATCTCCCAAACAAAATACATGTCCATTGTACAAATCATGAGAACCGTATATATAGACTCTGTCACCAAATACATATGGTTCCCCATCAGGAATATATTCCCATGATGGTAAATATGGATTAAAACCCTGTTTTTTCATATTTATAATCCGCCTTTCTGCGAAAGGCACCGATGAGGTTATGAAACCCGATAGGTTCTTTCGCTATCTATTTCTATATCCCTCTGATATTATCTCTTTATAAGACTGACACACTACAGAACACGTGGAGGTGA
>JAZNMO010000209.1:0-10507 GCA_045579665.1 Lachnospiraceae bacterium | reverse complement strand
TCTTTTATACTTGCATGAAGTTAAGAAAAACGCTATAATGCCAAAGGATTATCTAAAATGTTCAAAATTCCCTTCTTTATGTAAGAGATGTATGTTAAAAATGCATTGACAAGGATTTAACAAAGATATATACTTTAAATTAAGTAAGACTGTATATTAATGTGAAAGATTAAAAGGGGTCTTATTTGTGTGAAAGAGTGAAAAGTATAAGAAGAACAAAGGATTGGTTTGGAGGCAGAGTATTATGGAGGACAAGATAATTTCGCAGGCCGTAATAGGTAGACTTCCGAGATATTACAGATATTTGGGAGATTTGAAGGATAGCGGTGTTGAGAGAATATCTTCACAGGATTTGAGTAAGCTAATGAAGGTAACGGCATCTCAGATTCGTCAGGATTTTAATAATTTTGGTGGATTTGGTCAGCAGGGCTATGGCTATAATGTTGAGTATTTATATAATGAGATTGCTAAGATTTTAGGACTTCATTATAAGCATAATTTAATTATTGTAGGTGCCGGTAATTTAGGACAGGCACTTGCTAACTATGTGAATTTTGAAAGAAGAGGCTTTATTGTTAAGGGTGTATTCGATATTAATCCGGAGCTTCACGGTAAGGAGTTAAGAGGAGTGCCTGTTCAGCCGATAGAGAATATAGAAGAGTTTGTAAAGGCAAATGATATTGATATTGCAGTGTTAACCATTCCTAAGGATGGTGCGGTAAAGACAGCTGAGGTACTGGTAAGATGTAACATTCGTGCGATTTGGAATTTTGCGCATGTGGATTTGAATGTTCCTGACAATATTGTCGTTGAGAATGTACATTTATCGGATAGCTTGATGAAGCTTTCCTATGGAATCAGTAAGTTTGATAATGCCAATTAAGGAATTGACTTATTGAGTTTGGTGTATAGAAAGTAGGGGATATGATGGCAAAGGATAAAGAAGCCTATATGCTGGCATTGGCAGGTAAGAAGCTTCCGATACTGGCATTGGACCATAAGTGGCATCAGCTTTTTACGCAGACGGGGGATAATGAGAAGCTTTTGCAGTTAGAGGAAGTGTTGAAAGAACACTTGAAGCGTGAGAGTAAGATTAATACAGAGCTTAAGAGCTTGGCGACTTATAAGAAGAAGCTAATGCAGGAGATTGTTGAATATATGGACCTTCCGGAGGGCTCTACTCGTGACAGTGTCATGGAGGAGAAGAAGCGTCTGATTGAAGAAGTGAATCAGAAGATGGAAGATTACAAAGATGAATTATTGGATTTGCCTAGAGAGATAGATTCTGCTAATATAGAGTTAATGTTAGCGACCATGGAGGTCTGCTATAACAGATTACAGAAGAATACAGCGGATATTGAGGCAATTAATCAATGGATTAAAGAATTCAGAGTTCAACTCAAGAAGCAGGTTATTAAGAAGCAACAGAAAGAAATATGGAATGATGAATTATATTCCTATATGCATGCAATCTTTGGACCGGATGTGATTGATTTATTTGATCTTAAATATGACCCGTCCAAGGTGCGTCAGAAGGAAGAGGCAGAAGTTCCGAAGACTACAGACACCTAAGCCGTATGGTTTGGGTGTTTTTCAAACGCTTAAGGAGAATAGGCATGAAGTATGTATTGACATCAAAGGAAATGAAAGACTGTGATACCAGAGCCATAGAAGAGTTTGGTATAGCTTCACTTGTGTTAATGGAGCGTGCTGCGTGGCAGACAGCACAGGTCATTATGGAACGGTTTGGAACAGATATATGTGTAGGTGTAATCGCAGGCACAGGTAATAATGGCGGTGATGGAATTGCGGTTGCAAGAATATTGCATGAATATGGGGTGCATACAGAGGTTCATTTGATAGGAAATGAAGGAAAGTGTACGGAAGAAACCAAGAGACAGTTGGAAACGGTACTAAAGCTGGGGATTTCTGTAAGCTATGGCGCTTCTGAGCACTATGTATATGATGTGATTGTAGATGCTATCTTTGGAATTGGATTAACAAGAGAGGTAGAAGGCAGATACAAGACAGCGATTGAGGCAATGAATGCATCTAAGGCAAAAGTTGTGTCAGTGGACATTCCGTCAGGAGTCAGTGCGGACGATGGCACGATTATGGGCATTGCTGTGCAGGCAGATATCACGGTTACTTACCAGTATCGTAAGCTGGGACAGCTTTTATACCCGGGAGCACTGATGACCGGTGAGCTGATTTGCGTGCCGATTGGTATTCCGGAGGAGACATTGGATGCCAGACAAATTGGTATTGCAACCTATACAAGAGATGATTTTTATATGCCCCTAAGAAGACCTGATGGCAATAAAGGAACCTTTGGAAAGGTGCTTTTGGTAGCAGGTTCCAGAACGATGGGTGGTGCCTGTCAGTTGTCGGCGTTAAGTGCTTTTCGCATTGGTGCAGGGATGGTAAAGGTATTTACGGCAGATGTAAATAGAGACAGTCTGTTGAAAAAGGTTCCGGAGGCAATGATAGTAGCTTATACAGATGATGGAAGATGCGGATTAAAGGAAGAAGAACTGGCAGAACTACGTACATCTATGGAATGGGCTGATGTTGTGGTAATTGGTCCGGGATTATCCGTATCACCAAAAGCAAAGTCAATCCTTGAAGTGGCAATTTATGAGAATAAGGTGCCTCTTGTAATGGATGCAGATGCATTAAATCTTTTGGCGCAGGATGAGAAGCTGCTTTCCTTTTTTGAATATGCCAATGCAGCATCCGCCTATGAAACGGTTATTACACCGCATGTGGCAGAGTTTGCAAGGCTAATTAAGCATCCTGTTTCGGAGATTAAGAAGGATGTATTGGGATATTGCAGAAGCTTTACGAATAAATATAATATGACGTTGGTGTGTAAGGATGCCAGAACCTTTGTGTGCAAGAGGCATAAGAAAATATACCTGAATACAAGCGGTAATGATGGTATGGCAACGGCAGGTTCGGGAGATGTTTTGACAGGCATCATTGCAGGAATCATGGCACAGGGAACAGATTGTTTTGAAGCGGCTGTTACAGGAACTTATGCACATGGATTGGCCGGGGATATTGCAAAAGAGCAAAGTTCGTCGTATTATTTAATGGCACAGGATATTATCCAGGCGCTAAGAATGATATAATTTTTGGAGTAGAAAGGGCATTAAATAAATGAAGCATTATGACAGAGTATGGGCAGAGGTAGATTTGGATGCCATTATAGATAATGTCAAAAGTATAAAACAGAATATAAAAGAAGATACACAGATTATTGCCGTGATTAAGACAGATGGATATGGACACGGTGCATTACCGATAGCAAGGGTAATGCAGAATGAACCGGGGGTATGGGGATTTGCAGTTGCAACAGCTGAAGAAGCGGGACTTCTTCGTGAGAATGGAGTGAAGAGTAATATACTGATTTTGGGATATACTTTTCCTTATTCCTATGAGCAGCTGATTCAGGATAATGTACAGCTTGCTGTCTTTATGCCGGATGTCGCAAAACAGTTATCGGATAAGGCGGTTGCACTCGGAAAGACCTGTAAGATTCATATCAAGGTAGATACCGGTATGACTAGAATCGGTATTACAGCGGATGAAGAGGGATTGTCTTTTATTAAGGAAATTCAGGCACTTCCTGGATTAGAGATAGAGGGAATCTTTACGCATTTTGCAACAGCGGATGAGCAGAATAAGGAAAAGACTTATAAGCAGTTAAAGTGCTTTACGGAGTTTGTAGATTTGGTAGAAAAGGAACTGGCAATTAAAATTCCTATGAAGCATTGCTCTAACAGTGCGGGTATTATTGATATTCCGGAGGCAAATCTGGATGCGGTAAGAGCAGGCATCATTTTGTACGGATTGTGGCCGTCTGCCGAGGTGAATCGTAGTAAGATATCTTTGCAACCGGCACTTAGCCTGAAGTCGAAGATTGTTTATGTGAAAAAGGTGCCTAAGAATCAGGAAATCAGCTATGGTGGTATTTATACGACCTTTAGAGATACACAGGTTGCTACAATTTGTATTGGATATGGAGATGGTTATCCAAGAAGTCTTTCTAATGTAGGACATATTTTAGTGAATGGACAGAAGGCGCCGATTATCGGACGTATCTGTATGGACCAGTTTATGGTAGATGTAACGGATGTGGAAGGTAATGTCTGTGTGGGCGATACGGTAACACTCATCGGTCGGGATGGCGATATGGAGATTACCATGGAGGAGCTCGGAGACCAGTCAGGCCGCTTTAATTATGAGCTTTCCTGTGATTTGGGTAAGAGAATTCCGCGAATTTACAAATATGATGATACACTAATTCAGGAAAAATAAGATAAGTTTCAAAATTTTGAATCCTTTGTATAAAACTTCTTTAACAGGCAAAACTATGATTACGAAACAATGATAGAAATAGTTAGAGAAGGAGTATATAAATGAGACGTGGCGATGTTTATTATGCAGATTTGCGTCCGGTTGTCGGCTCAGAGCAGGGCGGCATCAGACCGGTATTGATTATACAGAATGATATAGGGAACAGACATAGTCCGACGGTGATATGTGCTGCAATTACAAGTAAGATGAATAAGGCAAATCTGCCGACGCATATTGAATTAAGCGCGGGTAATTATGAGTTGGTTAAGGATTCGGTAATTTTACTTGAGCAACTCAGAACAATTGATAAAAAGCGATTAAAGGATAAGGTGTGCCACCTTGACACCCCGATTATGCAAAGGGTCAATAAAGCATTACAGATTAGCCTGGAGTTGAATACATAGGCTTTTGGGATGCAGAGCGGGAATTCTTCTTCATATTTGGAGGAAGGATTCCTTTTGTTGTGTAAGGGGAGCTTGTTGACGATTTTTTCAAGGAGTGATATAGTAGATAAGATAGAGTTTCTATTGCTTTATAAAATATATACAAAGGAGTGGGAGAGATCCATGGATGATGGCGCGTCGGCCAGTATCATTATACTGTTTTTTGCTTTACTGTTATTTGATGCTATTTTATTTGGCTTTAGTAAGGCACTTCATTTGATGAATGACAAGGAGATTGAGCGTAGAGCTGAGGAAGAGAAGGACAAGAAGTCAATTCTTCTGGATATGATTGCAAAGCGTTCGACCATACATGATAATTCGATTCAAATGATTATAACCCTTATCAATCTTGTGATGGGTTACTTTTATTTACCAATATGGACGGAGTTTTTCGATGAGCTGTTGGGTTCATTGCAGCTGCTGCAGGAGACAGGACGTCATTACCTTGCGGTATTGATTGCGGTTGTCTGTCTGATGTATGTAGTGTTAACCTTTGGAATATTAATTCCTAAGAAGCTTGCACAGAAGTATCCGGACCAGTGGGCGTATTTTTTTGTGAAGTTTATTCATTTATTGAGAACCATTTTATATCCCCTTACCTGGGTGGTTGCGGTTTCTGCGAATCTGATTTTAACGATATTCAGACTTCGTACCGCAGAGGAGCAGGTGGATGTAACGGAAGAAGAGATTATTTCCATGGTCAATGAAGGTCATGAGCAGGGCGTTTTGGAGGCCAGTGAGGCTGAGATGATTAATAATATCCTTGATTTTGGCGAGAAGGAAGCCAGTGATATTATGACGCATCGTAATAGCATTATGGCGATTGACAAGGAGATGCTTTTGATGGACGCCATCCAGTTTATGCTGGAGGAGGGCAATAGCCGATATCCTGTTTTTGAGGAAAATCTTGACCATATCGTAGGTATTCTGCACTTAAAGGATGCTATGAAGATGCATACTGCTGAAGAAGGCATGAATAAGCCGATTGGCAAGCTTGATGGCTTGGTGCGTGAGGCGATGTGTATACCTGAGACGAAGAATATTGATGGCTTGTTTAAGGATATGCAGTCGCAAAAGCTACAGATGGTTATTGTTATGGATGAGTACGGACAGACAGCAGGTCTTGTTACAATGGAAGATATTCTCGAGGAAATCGTTGGTAATATTATGGACGAGTATGATACAGACGAGAATCACATCGAAGAGAAGGGTAATAACGAGTATCTTATCGAGGGTATGACAAGACTCGAGGATTTAGAGGAGCGTTTTGGTCTGGATTTCGGTGAAACGGATTTTGATACATTAAATGGTTATCTGATTTCCAAGCTGGAGAGAATCCCGGATGAGGATGAAAGCTTTGAAGTACAGTTTGGTGGATATCATTTTAAGATTATGAGTGTTGAGAAGAATGTGATTCAGTCAGTTTTGGTGACTAAGTTACCAGAGCCTGAGTTAACAGAGGAAGATTCGACACAAGAATAAAGAAAGAGTTAGGAGAAGAAAAGATGTCAGGACATTCAAAATTTGCAAACATTAAACACAAGAAGGAAAAGAACGATGCTGCTAAGGGTAAGATTTTTACAATTATCGGTCGTGAAATTGCAGTAGCAGTTAAGGAAGGCGGTCCTGATCCTGCTAATAACTATAAGCTTGCACAGATTATTGCAAAAGCAAAGGCTAACAATATGCCTAACGATACCATTGATAGAGGTATTAAGAAGGCTGCAGGAGATGGAAACAGTGTTAATTACGAGAAAGTTACATACGAAGGCTATGGTCCTAACGGTATTGCGATTATCGTAGATGCTCTTACAGATAATAAGAACAGAACAGCAGCTAATGTAAGAAGCGCATTTACAAAGGGTAA
The DNA here is from genome assembly GCA_045579665.1 of Lachnospiraceae bacterium. Lineage (GTDB taxonomy): Bacteria > Bacillota > Clostridia > Lachnospirales > Lachnospiraceae > COE1. The sequence goes on along the minus strand of JAZNMO010000209.1, from coordinate 3,835 downwards.
CGGAAGCATCGGAACACAGGGTTGTGTATCCTTTATGTTTGATACAAAGGGACAGATTATCATTGATAAGGAAGAGTGTGATATGAGCGCAGATGACCTTATGATGATTGCACTTGATGCAGGCGCAGAGGATTTTGCAGAGGAAGAGGATAGCTTTGAGGTATTAACAGCGCCGGATGATTTTGATGCTGTATTCAAGGCTTTAGAGGAGAACAAGATTCCTATGGCAAGTGCCGAGGTTACTATGATTCCTCAAACTTACGTTACATTAACAGACGAGAACGCAATCAAGAGCCTTAACAAGACACTTGATTTGCTTGACGAGGATGATGATGTACAGGCTGTATATCATAACTGGGATGAGTAAGAATATTGTTTTAGCTTTTGAAAGGTGTTGCGTGATGCAACACCTTTTTTGATGCAGCAATTAAACATCTTTGATAAAAATACTTGACATAAGTTGAGCAAGTGCTTAATATATAAATAAATATATTGAGCATTTGCTCAATATTGAGGTGGAGGAAATCATGACTAAGAAAGAAGAACAATATGAAATTCGTAAATGGCAGATATTAGACATTGCATTAAGCCATTTTATTCGATATGGATTCTATGGAACATCCACTAGGAAGATAGCAGAGGAGGCAGGGATAAGTTCTGGACTCATGTTTCACTATTTTCCTAATAAGCTAGCACTTTATGAAGCGTTGGTGGAGATTGGCTGTGAGAAGCTGACAATCGATAGTGGTGAAGGTGAGTCTCCGCTAGTGTTTTTTGAGAAGCAGATAGAGTGGTTTTTGTCTGTTGCATCAAAGAATAATTTTGCTTCAAGGATGTTTGTTTTTATGGGCTTGGTAGCTATTAATGCAAGTGATGTTTCGGAGCGTGCAGCAGAGATGATTAAGAACCATGATGTTGAGGCGATGAGTGTTCCTTATATTGTAAGGGGACAGGAACTAGGAGAAATCCGACCAGGAGATCCGACGACACTTTCTGTGTTATTTTACGCAAGTATTCAGGGATTTGCAGAGACATTAGTTTATAGAGATGACGTAGAGTTGCCGGATAAAGAATGGTTTTTGGATATATTAAGAAATCGGTAGAATGGTGATGGGAGTATGCATGATAAGATGAGAAAACGTGACAAAATTACGCTAGCAGTATTTGTATTGGTATCTCTTATGGCAGGAAGCTTTGGGTATTGGGTGGATCAAATACTAACAGAACAACCGGAGGGCAATTCGTTAGGAATGGGATTGTGGTTGGTGTTACCTTTTTTTACAGGTGTGATACTGCGAATTATAAATAAGAATATGAAAGAAATGGGCTTTCTACCACGTTTTAGAGGAAATAGGAAGTGGTATACTGTAGCTGTTTGTGTATTTCCAGGTATTACCTTACTTTGTAGCTTGATTGCGTGGATTACAAGAGGCTTAATGATAGACGATGTAGAGGTAATGACATTAATAGTGTTGATGCTTTCGACATTTTTAGCAAGTTGCATTCAGAGCATATTTGAAGAATTTGCATGGCGAGGATGCCTTGTTCCATATCTGGTGAAAACAGGGATGAATGATTGGTATATATATTTTCTTTCAGGATTGGTTTGGGGAGTGTGGCATATTACATACTATTTATATTTTCTGCCGGAAGAATATTTTGTAGATACAAGTAGAGAAATGTTGGTGGTATCAGGAATTGTGATAATGGTTTTGTGGTCGCCGTTATTTGTTGAATTGCGAAGAGTAACTGATTCGGTTTGGCCTTGTGTGATTCTGCATTCTATGCAGGGTGCTGTGCCAACCTTGTTGTTTGTGACAGAGAAAGTATTGAGGATGGAGGAAAGTCATTCTTTTATGCTAAATCCTGTATCAGGTATATTGCAACCAGTAGTTATCTTTGGTTTAGGATTACAGTTAAGAAAATATCGGTTGAAGCAGCAGGTTAATAAAGTGAAATGTATGGAGGTAGAACAATGATTGCTATAGTTGGTGCATGCTTATGCTTGTTTATAGTTGTTTTAAGTATTCTTTTGATTTTAGGATTGCCGATAGGGGAATTAACAATGGGTGGTCAATATAAAGTCTTTCCTGTGAAATTAAGATTTTTATTATTCCTTCAATTGTTTTTGCAAATTTTCTTTATTGTAATCATTTTGCAAATGGGAGGTTGTATGCCATTATGGTTTTCGTGGAAGACTACACGAACCATATGTATTGTATTTGCAGCATATCTTTCGCTCAATACGATTATGAATTTCTGCTCAAGAAGTAAGAAGGAAAAATATATCATGACACCGCTCGCGTTAGTGACTGCGATTTGTTTTTGGGTTACAGCATTGTAAGGAAGAAAGAAAAGTAGACGCTTTAGAGTGGTAATTATACGATTCTCGCTAGAGTGGATTGTGGTTTGGATATTGGTGTGCTCGAGAATCTTTCGACTGTTCTTGGAATAAGCATACAGGATATAGTAACCGGAAGTAGTGGGGAAGCGGATTGTGATTCGATAAAGGAAGTTTTGAGAATTGCTAAGATTCAAGCAAAACAAAAGATGAAGCAATGCCTGACAAAAGGTGTTGGTGTTATTTTATTTGCTTATTTGTTTGTGAGAGGTTATTTGACTTTTAGTTGTAAGACATCATATATCTGGCAGACAAATACATACTATTATTCTTTGGCTATTATAGTGGTGTGGATATTAGGTCGAAGTATTTTGGATAAGAAGAGAATACAGTTGTTTCAGGATAAAGTGAGTACGTGGATTTTTGCTGTTGGCATGGTATCAATCGTATATGTGCTAGGTATATTCTGGAGTATGATCAGTATTATTAAGCAAGGGAAAATACCCTTCAATATGGAAGTGTCTTCAATAGGCCTATTTATGAATAATCAACTAATTTTTGCTTTCTTGGTAAATATAATTGCTTTATTCATCGATTTTGTAAGATATGTAAAGGATATAGGAAGTGCACATTTGGGAACCTATATTTCGGTAACGGTATTGCATTTGGTTCTAATATATGGCGATTTATTGCAATTTTGTTCAGAGATTGGGTGGCTTTACCAGATGTTAGTTTACAGCGCGTGTGTTCTTTTGGCAGAAGCTATAGCGGTAATTGTACTTGCATTTGTAATAAAGGTTAAGGATAATGGAGATTAAGCTTTAAATTGTTACGCAATTTCTACAATTCGAGTCTGAAATATGGTTGTGTGTTATCAAAAAGCCCTTTTTTACAGGGCTTTTTCGAATATTACAAAATACGAAAAAAAGCTACAATTTATGGTTGACATTCCTACAAGGAGATGATAAGATAACATTCGTCGCTGAGAGATACAAAGTCGAGAGCGATGATAACGAATAAGTTTCTACATAAGAAAATGGAAAGTTATGTAAAATAATGCTTGACAAAAGATGACAAAACATGATAAACTATCTGAGTTGCGTCTGGCGGACAAGCAACGAGAAATGAAACAGAACCTTGACAAATAAACAGTAATGCAACCCTGAAAATTCTTAATAAAGAATTGTTCAGAGAACAAAACCTAAAAACAGTAAAGTATGGAAACATACAAAACGGAAAACAAGCCAGTTTAACTGGACTATGTATCAAACTATTGAAGATTGCAGAGTACTGAAGTTATCAGCGCCGAAATCGAAGATTTCGTGTGCAATACTTTATAAGTGCGAAGCAGTTATCAAAACTTTAACATGAGAGTTTGATCCTGGCTCAGGATGAACGCTGGCGGCGTGCTTAACACATGCAAGTCGAACGGACTTTACATGAAGCCTAGCGATTGTAAAGTTAGTGGCGGACGGGTGAGTAACGCGTGGGTAA
>JAZNMO010000208.1:0-28384 GCA_045579665.1 Lachnospiraceae bacterium | reverse complement strand
GTCAAGGACGTTTTTGTTTTGTAAAAATGTATCCTCAGAGCATGTGGATGTTTCGTGAACTGTAGAATATAGATAATTGTATTTTGCGCCTTGCGAAGAATATTAGTTTTTCTTAGTGCTTTGTGAAGATACAGCAATTTAGGTGAAAGCAATGAGCCGTGCGTCTGCAAAGATGGAAGAATTGGCTGCTTGCAGACAGTTTCTGCAAGCTTAGCAGACATAGGGCGAAGCCCACGAATGAGGAAACGAAGTTTCCGAGTGTGCACGGTGGATTAGAATATTCGAGGAGGAAAAAAATGAGCGAAGGCAGATATGGAAAGCACGGCGGATGTTATATCCCGGAGGTGCTGATGGCAGAGATAGAGAACCTGAAGAAGAGTTATGAGTACTATAAGAATGATGAGGAGTTTAATAAGGAGCTGAACAGGCTTTTGGCTGAGTATGCAAACCGTCCGTCGCTTTTATATTATGCAAAGAAGATGACAGAGGATTTGGGCGGCGCAAAGATTTACTTTAAGAGAGAGGATTTGAATCACACAGGCTCACACAAGATTAATAATGTACTCGGTCAGGCGCTTCTCGCAAAGAAGATGGGCAAGACAAGAATCATTGCCGAGACAGGCGCAGGACAGCATGGTGTGGCAACAGCAACAGCGGCAGCGTTACTCGGTCTTGAATGTGAGATTTTCATGGGAGAAGAGGACACTATCCGTCAGGCATTGAATGTATACAGAATGGAGCTTCTTGGAGCAAAGGTGCATGCAGTAAAGAGCGGAACAAGAACCTTAAAGGATGCCGTAAATGAATGTATGCGTGAGTGGACGACCAGAATGGATGACACCTTATATGTACTTGGTTCTGTTATGGGACCACACCCGTTCCCGATGATTGTAAGAGATTTTCAGAGCGTTATCAGCAGGGAAGCAAGAGCACAGATTCTTGAGGCAGAGGGTAAGCTTCCTGATGTGGTAATGGCATGTGTTGGAGGTGGCAGCAATGCCATGGGAATGTTTTATGAGTTTATCAAGGATGAAGGGGTTCGTCTGATTGGCTGTGAGGCGGCAGGTAAGGGTATCCATACAGAGGAGACGGCAGCAACCATAGCAGTAGGAAGGGAAGGCATCTTCCATGGAATGAAGTCCTATTTCTGTCAGGATGAGCATGGACAGATTGCACCGGTTTATTCCATTTCAGCGGGACTTGATTATCCGGGCATCGGACCGGAGCATGCGAATCTTCATGATACGGGAAGAGCGGAGTATGTACCTGTTACTGATGATGAGGCGGTGGATGCTTTTGAGTATATTGCAAGAACAGAAGGAATTATTGCAGCAATTGAAAGCTCTCATGCGGTGGCACATGTGATGAAGCTGGCACCTACCATGAGAAAGGACCAGATTATTATTTGTTGTTTGTCCGGAAGAGGAGATAAGGACGTAGCGGCAATTGCCAGATATAGAGGGGTGGATTTACATGAGTAAGTTAAGTAAGATTTTAGATAAAAAGAATATGATTACAGGCTTTGTGACAGCCGGAGACCCAAGTATTGAGGCAGCTAAGGAGAATATTATGGCACTTGTCAGAGCAGGTGTAGAGGTAGTAGAGATTGGCGTTCCGTTTTCTGACCCGGTAGCAGAGGGACCTGTTGTACAGAGTGCCAATGTCAGAGCTCTTGCAAATGGCTGTACACTTCCTAAGATTTTTGACATGATAGAGGAATTGAGAGAAAAAACACAGGTCCCGTTTGTGCTGATGACCTATGCTAATCCTATGTATAATTATGGATTTGAGTCATTTTGTCAGAAGTGTAAGGCGGTAGGTGTGGATGGAATTATCGTTCCGGATATTCCTTATGAGGAGAGTGCCGAATTGCGAGTATTGGCAAAGGCAAATGATATTGAGCTGATTACCATGGTGGCATTAAGCAGTATGAACAGAATTGAGAAGCTGGTTAAGGACGCAACAGGGTATATCCGATTGAATGCATCTGCAAAGACCTTCCATCAGGATAAGAGAAGGGTGGAGGATATGATGCAGGGGATTCGTAAGTATACAGAGATTCCTGTATTATTCTGCGGTAATGTAGAGACGAAGGAAGAGATAGAAAGAATTCATTTATATACAGACGGCGTTGTTTTGGATAATGCGCTGGTTGAAAGAATTGCCGAGCATGGAAAGGCTGCGGCAGAGAAGCTTAAAGAGTATATCGGAATGTTGACAGGCAGCGCGGCAAAAGCGCAACTGACTGCATAGTCAGTTTGGGACTGCATAGTCAGTTGATGACAACATAACCTTTTGTGAATGGCATAGGAAAGGCACCTTGTATATGAGGTGCCTTTTCTATGTTGTGTGTCCTGCGAAGCTGGACCACACTTGTATCATGCGATGTTTTCTAATATGGTTAAAGCTGTTTAGGATGATTTGACAGCCCAACGCATCTTAGTTGAACGTGCACGGCTGTTGCGAATACATTCCTCTGCGGACGGACGAATGACATCCTTTGAAATATCGCTGTAAAGTCCTTCCTTTAAGTGCTGTTTCATTGCCTTTTTCACGAGCTTATCTTCACCTGAATGGAAGGTAAGAATAGCGGCACGACCGTTAGGGGCAAGAGCGTGAGGGAGCTTCTCCATAAAGGTATAAAGTACCTCAAATTCATTGTTCACATCAATGCGAAGAGCCTGAAATACACGGGCACTGGATTTCTTCACAGCTTCTTTCTGTTCTGACTTTGGCAGGAAGGTAAGTGCCTGCTCGATAATGGCATGGAGTTTACCTGTTGTATCGATTGGGTTTCCTTTCTTGCGCTCCTTCATAATGGCAGAGGCAATTTCCTCTGCATACGGTTCGTCAGAGTTTTCTAAAAGCATACCGACTAATTCGTCGTAGTCTACCTTGGCAAGGCGCTCCGCAGCAGAGATTCCCTTTTGCGGATTGAGTCTAAGGTCGAGCGGACCTTCTGTTTTATAGGAGAATCCACGCTCCGGATTGTCTATCTGCATAGAGGATACGCCAAGGTCTGCCAGAATAAAGTCGAAAGGCCCCACTTCCTCAACCAGCTTATCAATTTCACAGAAGTTCATTAATTTGATAGTCAGAAAGTCTTCGTCAAATCCTTGAGCTTTTAGACGCTCCTTGGTCTTTACCGATTCTATCGGGTCTACATCAGAGGCATACATATGACCTTCATGATTCATACACTTCATCATGGCAAGTGTGTGACCGCCATAGCCGAGAGTGGCATCAAAGCCCTTTTGTCCCGGCTTAATCTGTAGAAAGTCTAATATCTCCTGCACCATAATAGAAATATGCATACCTGCGGGAGTTCCACCCTTGCTGATTACTTTGTCTATCGTATCTTTATATTTCTCGGGTTGATGTTCTTTATATTTTTCGTGAAAGCTTCTAGGATGTGTTCCTTTGTAGCGTACACGTCGTTTGTGCTGCTGTTCGTTTGGTTCCATAGTTTCCTCACCTTCTGCCGTTTGCGGCGGTTAGTATTGCTATTATCTGATGTAAGATAACGGAGTATATCAGTATCATTTCGATAAAGCCTTTTCTATTGTAGCATATCTGTTTTGAGAATTCGATAGTGAACTTTGTGGAATAGATTTTGGCTTACCAATTAAAAACAAATAGAAAAAATAAAAGAGTCAGAAAACATTGTAAAGATGATTAAATTGTTGTATAATTCAAAGTGAGTATAGTCTGTTCGGATATAAAAAACAGATAGATATCCATTCATATATTTGCAGAGAAAACTAAGAGAGAAAGGATGAACTTATACATGGAAAATAAGTATAAATATGCCACCAAAGAAGGTCAGCTTATAAGAGCAAACCGTTTTATGCTTGTGGGATATTCGTTGTTTGCGATTGTAGAGCTTGCATTGGTATGGCATATGGTGTCGAAAGGTGGTCAAAGCTCTGGATATGGGCTGCTGATAACACTAATTGCAATTAGTGCGGTAGCGGTAATGATAATTCTGCGCAAGAAGAATCCTATGAATGGAGCAGTGAAGTATGTAGCGGCTGTGGCGTGTGGAATTCTTGCTGTGATGACCGGTTTGGCATTTGACGGCTATTATTTCAGATTTTTGGCAGCGGCACCTTTTGTGGGTTGTATTCTTTATTTCGATATGAAATATGTGTTATTCAATACAGCAATGCTGTCGATTATTAATATTGTGATTAATGTGATTCAGCTTGGTGTAGAGCACCGCTATACGGATTTGCTTGCAGAAGAGCATATCGGCGCGACGCTTGCCGTTGTAATTACTATGTGTATTCAGGCATATACGACTTTGGTATTGCGTAAGTTTAACCATGATACAAGACATAGTCTGATGAATGAACAGGAACAGCAGAAAGAGACGATGGAGCAGGTGATTCACGTAGCCGAATCTGTTAGAGAGGGCGTTGAGGGTGCCATGAATATTGTAGGAGATTTGAATGATTCTACAGAAGTGGCACATGGTGCAATGACAGATATTTCTGAGAGTACTCAGAGTACTGCAGAGAGTATTCAGATGCAGACGGAAATGACACAGGATATTCAGGATTCTTTGAATCATACTTTGGATAAAGCGGCTCAGATGGTACAGGTAGCTAAGGAGGCAGAGGATTTAAATAACAAGAGTCTTGAGGTTATGAATCAGCTTCAACAGCAGTCACAGATGATTGCAAGTACAAACGAAGAAGTAGCAGCTTCTATGAAGGAGTTGGGAGAGCGTACTGAAGCGGTGAAATCTATTATTGGAACGATTCTTTCTATTTCAAATCAGACGAACCTTTTGGCATTAAATGCTTCGATTGAGGCGGCAAGAGCCGGAGAGGCAGGTAAGGGCTTTGCAGTAGTAGCAGATGAAATTAGAAATCTTGCAGAGAAGACTAAGCAGGAGACGGAAAACATTGCACAGATTCTGGGTGAATTATCTGAGAATGCAGGCAGTGCAGCAGGTGCAGTAACAAAGTCTATTGATGCTGCCGGTTCGCAGGAGGAGCTGATTGCGAAGGCATCAGAAAGCTTTAGTGCGGTGAATACGAATGTAAATCAACTGATTTCTGATATTGCTAATGTAGATGAAATGTTGAATGGCTTATCTGCGGCTAACAATAAGATTGTTGAGAATATTCTTCACTTGTCTGCGACAACAGAGGAGGTTACGGCGGCAGCAGCTCAGGCAACGGAAATGAGTGTTAAGAATTTGGAGAATGCTGAGAATACAAAGCAGCTTCTGGTAGAGGTTATTGATATATCACATAAGCTGGATGAATATACGAGGAAGTAAGGATGGGCTGTTACACTAAGTAATTGGTGTGGCAGCCTTTTTAAATTATAAAAAGTGCTTAGAAAACTTGTAAAATTTGGAGTTTAATTTGTGTGGTATGTGTGCAATTTTTTCTTGTGAATTGAAATGAGTGTGTTATAATATTTAATGTATTTTTATGCAAGTTATGCACAGGGAGGCAATAGAATGGCGATTAGAATTGGTATCATGGGCTATGGAAACCTTGGAAGAGGAATTGAGTGTGCACTCAAGCAGAATAAGGATATGGAGCTGGTAGCGGTATTTACCAGACGTAATCCGGAGACAGTAACGATTTTAACTCCGGGAGTAGCAGTTTATCACGTGGATGATGCATTGAAGATGCAGGACAAGATTGATGTTATGATTCTATGTGGAGGAAGTGCAACAGATTTACCTGAGCAGACAAAGATGTATGCAAAGTATTTTAATGTAGTAGACAGCTTTGATACACATGCCAGAATTCCTGAGCATTTTGATGCAGTAGATGCAGTAGCAAAGGAGAGCGGTAAGGTTGGCGTGATTTCAGTAGGCTGGGACCCGGGTATGTTCTCTTTGAACAGATTATATGCGAATGCAATCCTTCCAAACGGAAGTGATTATACCTTCTGGGGTAAGGGCGTAAGTCAGGGACATTCAGACGCTATCAGAAGAGTTGAGGGCGTTTTAGACGGTAAGCAGTATACCATTCCTGTAGAGGGCGCATTAGAGGCAGTCAGAAGTGGTAAGAATCCTGAGCTTACTACAAGACAGAAGCATATCAGAGAGTGCTTTGTTGTTGCTGAGGATGGCGCAGATACAGCACGTATTGAGGCTGAGATTAAGAATATGCCGAATTATTTTGCTGATTATGATACAACAGTTCATTTTATTACGATGGAAGAGCTGAAGGCGAACCACAGTGGTATTCCGCATGGCGGTTTTGTTATCAGAAGCGGTAAGACAGGCTGGAATGAAGAGAATACTCATATTATTGAGTACAGCTTAAAGTTAGATTCTAATCCGGAGTTTACTTCATCTGTTATTGTAGCGTATGCAAGAGCTGCATACAGATTAAGCTGCGAAGGACAGAGCGGATGTAAGACAGTATTTGATATTGCACCTGCTTATCTTTCAGTACAGAGCCCTGAGGAGCTTCGTAAGCATTTATTATAATAGACAGGATAAGTCCACGCTCAATCGTGTGGACTTTTTTGCAAACTTCAATATGCTGTTCGCCTTCCTTCTTGAAGAACAATTTGCAATATGATAAGATAAATGTAACACTTTAGCGTGGCATACTAGCGATAAAATTGATAAAAGGACAGGATATCGATGAAGAAAAAATTTTTTGTGCATATCTTAATTAGTCTAATAGTGCTGGTTGTGGTTTTGACAGGATTTTGTACAGCATTTGCATATATAGGCGGTTATATTGAGAATACGGAGACAATTACATTCTCGGATTTGGGGCGGGACACATCAGATACGGGACTTGACTGTGAAGTGGATATTTACCCACGAGGCGGTGATTCTGACAGATGGAAGAAGACCATGAGTATTGTGGAAGAGGACGGTATGAGGCGTACTGTTACATATATTGGTGAAGTATACGAGATTACATTGACCAATTATACAGGCTATACCTTGACAGACTGGACCTTGGAGATTCCTATATCTGAGCACATTTTCATCAATGATGCGTGGTGCGGTATGATTGAGCTTACGCAGAATACGAATGAGGGTGTGAAGACACAAAAGCTGGATATGAAGCATGTGGATATGCAGAAGTTGGATTTGAACTTTAGAGTAGATGGTTCGGACTTCATGCTTCCGTTGTATGCAGGTGATTCTATTGTTTATTATCCGGGTGAGGAGGAGAAGGAGACTACACTTTATCCTTCGAATACCCTTGCCGAGGAGTATGAGAGCAAAACTATGGGAATCATCATTTATTATAAGGGTGATCCTGCGGTGGATACCTATGTTTTTGATGAAGCTACAATCCGTTATGAATTGATTCGCGACTTATATTCCATGCCGATTTATTATATTTTCTGGGTGATTTTAATTGTATGGCTGGTAGTCTTTATGGCAATTGTAATCACGGATATTCGTGTATGGAAGCTGGAAGAGAAGGAAAAACGAGATGAAAAGATTATAGAGCAATCAATGAGTACCTTTATGGGATTTATTGATGCGAAGGATTCTAATACGAATGGTCATTCCATGCGGGTGGCAGAATATGCGGAAAAGATTGCGGATAAGCTGGGATTTACCAGAGCAGAGTGCAGAAAGATATATTATATTGCGCTGATGCATGATTGCGGTAAGATTGGTATTCCTGAGAGTGTGCTGATGAAGCCGGGTAAGCTGACGGATGAAGAATATGCTGCAATTAAGAAGCATACTACTCTTGGTGGCGAGATATTGAAGAATTTTAATTCCATTGAGGAGATACAGGAGGGGGCATTATATCATCATGAGCGTTATGATGGTAAGGGATATCCTATGGGACTTAAAGGAGAGGAAATTCCGATTATTGCACGTATTATTTGCGTGGCAGATTCCTTTGATGCGATGAATAGTGTTCGATGCTATCGTGGAAAGTTATCCAAGGAAGATATTTTATATGAATTAGAGGTGAATAAAGGAAAGCAGTTTGATCCTAAGGTTGTAGACTGTCTTCTTGCACTGATTAAAGAGGGGAAGGTTGATTTCTCATGAGAATCATTTTTATAAGACATGCAGAGCCGGATTATAGCATCGACTCCTTGACGGAGAAGGGCTGGAGAGAAGCCAAGGCTCTTGCAGAGAGGGTTACCAAGTGGGATGTTACGGATTTTTATGTATCGCCACTTGGAAGAGCCAAGGATACGGCATCTTTTTCATTGGAACGCATGGGCAGAACCGCAACAGAGTACGACTGGTTAAAGGAGTTTTTTGTTCCGGTGATTGACCCGCAGACTGGGAAAGAGCGTATTCCGTGGGATTTTGAACCAGCCTTTTGGACAACGGATAAGAGATTTTATGATATTGATACATGGACAGAGCCTGACATTATGCAAACGGGAAATGTAACAGAGGAGTATAAGAGAGTATGTGCGGGGTTAGATGATTTACTTGCTAACTATGGATATCATAGATATGAAAGATATTATAAGGTGGAGAAGCATACGGATGATACAATTGTGATTTTCTGTCATCTAGGTGTTACCTGTGTCATGCTAAGTCACTTGCTTGGAATTTCACCGATGCAGCTGTGGCATGGATATTTTCTGGCACCTTCTTCCGTAACTGTGTTGAGTACGGAAGAGGTAGTGAAGGGGAATGCATACTTTAGATGTCAGGTAATGGGAGATACCAATCACTTGAAGGCAGCAGGTGAGCCGGTGTCATATTATGGTTATTTTACAGAGCCGTTCCAAGGCTAAGCATTCATTCCTTTTTGGGCATAATTTATAAAATTTTTGTTGCTTCGGTAAAGATTTGTATGATTAAGTAAAAAATGATTTTTCTTTCTTTACTTTTCAAAAAAGAAGAGTAAAATGGATTCGTTTGAAAGCTTTTTTACATACAATATATAAATAAGAAAAGAGGTAACAGAAATGTTAGCACAGGTTTTGGCGGTAGTTATATTCCTTGCCATGTTTGTTCTGATTGTTACAGAGATATGGGAAAGACATATAGTTACGCTTGTAAGTGGTTTATTAACTTTATTGTTGGTGTTTGGTTTGGGAATGCATAGCATGGATGCCATTATCGAAACCATTAATTTACACAGTATTTTCACACCGGAGTTTTGGATTACCACAGGTGAGGCATCAAGCAGTCACAGCGGTATTAACTGGGAGACTATTATCTTTATTGCAGGTATGATGGTGATGGTAGAGGGGATGGCTCATGTGGGCTTTTTCCGTTGGCTGTGCATGCAGATTGCGAAGCTGGTTAAGTATAAGGTAATTCCTATTTTTATTACCTTCATGGTACTATCTTCATTCCTTGCGATGTTCATTGATAGTATCACCGTTATATTATTCCTTGCGGCAGTTACGATTGAGCTTTCACAGCTGTTAAAGTTTAATCCGGTACCAATGATTCTGGCAGAGGTATTCTGTGCAAATCTTGGAGGTTCCGCTACGATGTGCGGTGACCCGCCAAACATTATTATCGGTACATCCCTTGGATATTCATTTGCTGATTTTATTACCAACACAGGAGTTATGGCAGGTATTGCTTTGTTTTTGGTGGTTGTATATTTCTATCTGATATTTAAGAAAGAATTGACAGCAAATGCGGATGTGAAGATTGATGTGACAACACTTCCAAGTCCAAGTGAGGCAATTAAGAGCAAGCGGGGATTTGTTGTCAGCACAATCATTTTCCTGTGTGCAATTGTAATGCTGGTGACACACGCAAGTACCGGCTTGACAGTGGCATTTATTGGTACATTTATTGCGATTGTAACTTTGATTGCAGCAGGGAAGGATGCTTTAGAACTGATTAAGAAGGTTGATTATAAGACCTTATTATTCTTTGTTGGCTTGTTTGTTGTGGTAGGCGGTTTAGAGCAGACAGGAATTTTGACTCAGATGGCACAGCTGATTGGAGATGTGAGTGGAGGTAACTTGTATGTGATGATTGCTATCATTCTATGGGTTTCAGCGATTGCCAGCGCTTTTGTGGATAATATTCCGTTTGCGGCTACAATGATTCCTGTTATTAGTAATCTTGCAGCAACCCAAGGAGTGAGTCTTGATGTATTGTCATGGTCACTTGCTATGGGTACCGATATTGGTGGCAGCGCAACACCTATCGGAGCATCTGCCAATGTTGTAGGTATTGCCACGGCAGCTAAGGAAGGACATATTATTAAGTGGGGAAGATATTGTAAGGCAATGGTACCGGCTACCGTTATTGTTATGGTAATTTCCATGGTTATTATATTTATGAGATACTTATAGGGGGCGACAGCATGGAGAAACAGTTGATTATTTCAGTAGGGCGTGAGTATGGTAGCGGCGGACATGAGATTGCGCAGAGGCTGGCGGAGATTTATGGATTACCATTGTATGACCATAACTTATTGGATGAGTATGCCAGTGAGCGCGGTCTGGATGTAAAGCATTTAAAGGAGTATGACGAATCACGTAGGAATCCTTTGATGTACAGAACGGTTCGTGGCATGAATAGCTCACCTGAGCATAATGTGGCACAGATTCAGTTTGACTTTTTAAAGCAGAAGGCTGATGCGGGAGAGTCCTTTGTAGTAGTAGGACGTTGTTCGAATTACATACTACGTGAGTATGAAGGCTTGGCATCTGTATTCGTACTTGGTGATTTGGGAGTAAAGCTTGAGAGAATAGAGCAGATTTATCATTTGAATCTCAAGGAAGCAGCAGATTTACTCGAGATTAAGGATAAGAAGCGTAAGAAGTATCACAATAGCCACTGTCCTGTAAAGTGGGGCGATTCAAGAGGTTATCATATCTCTGTGAACAGCAGTAAGCTTGGTATAGAGGGCACTGTGCAGGTATTGAAACAGTATATTGATGCCAGAAGAAATGAGGCATAGAATGAAAGAAAGAACTTATCGGAAGCGGTAGGTTCTTTTTTATAATATTCTGGAATACGACTTTTGGCACAAATTTGTACAAGAAGTTGCAATAATAGGAATAATAGGTTTAGTAAAAACTAAAACAAAGTAAAGGTTAAAAAAGGCAATACGACAATAATAAAGCTGTTTTTTACGTTAAAAGTAACAAAAAAGTTTAAATAGAATTGAACTATTTTACGAAAATGTAAAAAAGTGATGACAAGAAAGGGTGCATGTGCTAGGATTCTTGTATAAAATGCATGATGAGTAGTATGCGAAGTGTGTATTATGTCAATGCATGTTAAGTGGGAGGAAAATAAGCATGAGACGTAACGCAAAGAAATTTCTGGCGGTTACACTTGCGGCCAGCATGGTAATGAGCGGATTAAGCACTAATCTTCTTGTTGCTGAGGCTACAGGAACGCAGGGAGCAACGATTCAATTGACAGATGCAGATGTAGCTGAGCTTTCAGGTATGACTTCTGTGACTCGTACAAGTGTGCATGACCCTTCGATTGTGAAGGATGGGGATTCATATTATGTATTTGGTTCACATATGGGTGTGTCAAAGACAACAGATTTGCAGAATTGGACCAGTGTAACAGGCGAGAATACATCTAGTACTTTATTTGGTAAAGAGACAGATGGTGTAGTAAGTGTAGTACCTTATACAGAGGCATACCTTAGCAACGCCTATACAGGTACTGTAAAGACTGTAATCAATGGCGTTGAGACGGAGGTAGACTTCGGAACAGATTACAATATTGCAGAGTGGATTACCCCACATAATATTCAGGGTAATCAGTGGGCGCCTGACGTTATCTATAATGACACCATGGATAAGTGGTGTATGTACATGAGCTTGAATGGTCCTACATGGAATTCAGCAATCGTGCTTTTAACAGCAGACAGCATCGAGGGACCTTATGTATATCAGGGACCGGTTGTGTTCTCTGGATTTAACACAGCAGATTCGACAAAGAGCTTTAAGAATACAGATTTGGAAATCGTTCTTGGAGAGCAGGATGAGCTCCCTGAGAAGTATCAGCAGATTGACAACAATCACTGGGGAACTTACTGGCCACATGCCATTGACCCTTGTGTATTCTATGATGAGGAAGGTAAGCTTTGGCTTACATACGGTTCATGGTCAGGTGGTATCTATAACTTAGAGCTTGACGAGAATACAGGTTTGAGAGATTATACCGTAACCTATGAGAGCAACTTTGATGAGAAGGGTGCATCTGTAACATCTGATGAGTACTTTGGAACAAAGATTGCAGGTGGTTACTATGTATCCGGTGAGGGTGCATATATCGAGCATATTGAGGATTACTATTACTTATTTGTATCTTATGGTGGATTTGCTCCAAATGCAGGATATACCATGCGAGTATTCCGCTCAGAGAATCCGGATGGACCTTTCGTGGATGGTAATGGTACTTCAGCAATCTTTAATAGGTATATTATGAACTTTAGTTCACTTGATACTGCGAATAACCGTGGTGAAAAGATTATGGCAAACTATCAGTGGTCAACTATGGCTAAGGGCGAGACTTCACAGGGGCATAACTCAGCATTTGTAGATTCTGATGGTAAGGCTTATGTTGTATATCATACCAAGTTTGATGACGGGTCAGTAGCTCATGAGGTTAGAGTACATCAGATGTATGTAAACAGCGAAGGCTGGTTAACAGTATCACCATATGAGTATTCAGGAGAGACAATTTCAGCTACAGGCTACACTGCGGAAGAGATTGCAGGTACTTATGAGATGATTACACATGAGTATCAGGTGGATTATACTGATTTGGAGTGCATGACACCTGTAGTGATTAACTTAAATGCAGACGGAACAGTAACCGGTGCTAAGACAGGTACATGGTCTACTGTAGAGGGTACTTCTGATGCAGTATTGGTATTAGATGGTACAACTTACTATGGTAAGTTTACAGAGGAAGTAATTGACGGTACTACAGTTAAGACAATGGGCTTCACCTTCGCAAGCAATGCAGGTCTTTGCGTATGGGGAACGAAGCAGCTTGGTGATAGTATCGCAGTGGCACAGACTGTAGCAAATGATATGTTGACAGCTCCTACAGCAGCATTTATGAGCTTTGAGTTAGAGACAGAGGGACAGAGCGGTGCTGTGATTACTTGGGAGTCAAGCAATCCATCTGTTCTTGCAGCTGACGGTACAGTAACAAAGCCGGCTGTAGATACAGTTGTAACATTAACAGGAACTGTTTCTAAGGGCAATTACTATTATACAAAGGATTTCCCTGTAACAGTATATGCACAGGATAATGCAACAGAATCTGTGGTAATCGCTAAGTACTTTACAGATGAAGCAAAGGATTTGGGAACAGGACTTGATGCAAGCATTAAGTATGCGAATCCATTTAACAGTGATGTAACAGCAGTTGATATTTCAGGCGGTGTAAAGATTGCTTTTGATGCAAAGTCAGTTCGCGATATGCACTTCCTTGGAACTATCTTCTCGTTCATGGGAGACAATGGTAATAACGGTAGACTTTACATGACACCGGGTTCTTACCTTGGATATAACGCGACAGGCGGATATTTTGATGCCAATATGACTAAAAGCACAGAGGGTCATTACGTATTAGTGACAGATTATATCGGTGAGAGTGCTCATGTAGAGATAGAGCTTACCAGCACAGGATTTACTGTAACGGTAAACGATGAAGTAGCTTATACACAGGAAATTATTGGTACAGCAGGAGCAGGTACGCTAACCAATTATAAGTATGTGTTAGATTGGTTACAGAATACAGCGAATGAACTTTACTTTGGTTATGGTTCATGGTGGAATACTTTGGCTGATGAGTCTAATATCGAGCTTAGCAATGTAGAGCTTTCTGTTAATGCACTTTCAGAGAAGGCACCTGTTGTCACAACAGGAAGCTATGAGAAGGACGAGCTTGTATTATCGAGCGCAGATGCTATTACGATAATGGATAATCCATTCTATGGCGTACAGGCTGAACAGTATGAGATTGATTACACAATTAACTTTGCAGATACAGCAAAGAAGAATGGTTGGGATGGAATCTTTAGCTTCTATAACAGTGCAACTGCGGCAAGAGTTTCTTTCCATACAATGCCTTATGTATGCTATAACTCTGAAAAAATAGAAGGAAAGGGTTATATAGATATTAACAATCCAAGTCTTGGTGGTGATAACTTTGCAGCAGGTGCTGAGGTTGGCAGGGATTATCAGGTTTCCATTAAGATTAATGCAAACGGTGCAAGTATTTGGGTAGATGGAGAAGAGATTAACATTGCTACTGCAGGTACAGGCGATTATGAAGATTTATTAACCTGTATTGGAAATTGTGACCAGTTTTCATTAGGAGTAGGTCAGGCAGCAACAGCTTACTGGTGGACCGAGATGTGTATAGTAAAGGATATTAGTATTGTAGCAGGTCCGGCGGATGAGGATGAAACAGAGACAGAAACGGAAACTGAGACAGAAACAGAGGATGTACCTGTGATTACAGATGCAACCTATACCAAGGATGAAGTAGTATTAGCATCAAACGATGCATTAACAGTAGAAGAGAACCCATTCTATGGTTTGCAGACTGACAGAGTACAGTTTGATTATACAATTAACTTTACAGAAGGAACGCCAAAGGGTGGCTGGGATGGAATCTTTAGCTTCTATAACAGCAAAACAACCGGACGAGTTTCTTTCCAGACAATGCCATATGTGTGCTTTAACACAAGGGTAGATGGTTGGTTAGATATTAATAACCCTGACGCAGGTGGTACAAACTTTGCGGTAACGGCAGAGTGTGGTAAGGATTACAGAGTGTCTATCGTAATTACTTCTGATGGAGCAACAGCTACAGTAGACGGAGAAGAGATTACATTAGCAATCACAAATGATGCAAAGGATTATGAGGATTTAATCGCATTTATCGGAACCTGCGACCAGTTAACATGGGGTGTAGGTCAGGGAACAACTGCATTCTGGTGGACAGAGCTTTGTACATTGACAGACATTAAGTTTATCGCAGGTGAGGGAGAGCAGGAGCCGGTTATTCCTGACGAGCCTGAGACACCTGTTGATGTGACACCAAAGTTTGAAGCAACAGTTACAGAGAATACTTATGAGATTAGCGAGGTTACATTTGTTTCCGATGCTTCTATTGCAAGAGTAGATAACCCATTTAAGGGATTAGATATTGATAAGGCAAGATTTGATTATACCATTAATTTTGCAGATAGCGCAATGAAGAATGGCTGGGATAGTATTTTCAGTTTCTATGACTCAGCTACAACAGGAAAACTTTGTGTACAGACTGCACCATTTATCAGCTTCCAGCCATGGAATGAAACATGGATGGATGTAAATCATCCTAATACAGAGGGTAGTGTAAACTATGCATCAACCTTTGAAAAGGGTAAGGATTATCAGATTTCTATCATCATGACAGATGAAAGTATCAAGATGTATGTTGATGGAGTAGAGATTGACTGTGTAACAGGTGGCGGAACAGAAGCAAATAATGCAGCATTAATTGACTTCTTAACAACTGCTGACCAGTTAACATGGGGTGTAGGTATTGCCGAGACATCGTTCTGGAATACAGAGCGTTGTACACTTAAGAATGTTAAGTTAGCAGTAGGTGATGCAGTGGATTTAACAGTTCCGGAGGTTCCTTCAGAGGATGAAGACCCAGAGGTAGAAACTCCTGTCATTACAACAGCTACTTATACAAAGGATAAGGTTGAGTTAACATCAAATGCTCAGATTACTATTGAAGATAACCCATTCAAGGGCTTTGATGGTGATAAGTTAAGATTTGATTATACAATCAATTTTGCTGATGGTGCAGTGAAGAATGGCTGGGATAGTCTTTTCAGCTTCTACAATTCAGCAACAAACGGTAGAATTTCAATCCAGTCAGCACCATTTGTATGTTACAATGACTGGAACGATAACTGGTTTGACTTTAATGCGCCAGACGCAGGAGGAGACAATATAGCTCCAACAGCAGAGATAGGAAAAGATTACAACGTATCTATTATCATCACAGACAATGATATAAAGATTTATGTAGATGGTGTTGAGTTAGCAACAGCAATGAATGGTTCAGGTGCAAGCTATGACAACTTAATCGATCTTGTCGGTAAATGTGACCGGTTAACATGGGGTGTAGGTATTGCACAGACAGCGTCATGGAATACAGAGCTTTGTACTCTTTCTAATATTAAGTTAACAGCAGGTGACGCAGTAGATTTAACAGCACCAGTAGCTCCAGAACAGCCAGACGATGAAGAGTCAAGTGATGTAGAGTCATCAACAGAAGAAGAGTCAAGCGAAGTAGAGTCATCAACAGATGAAGAGTCAAGCGACGTAGAATCATCAACAGATGAAGAGTCAAGCGAAGTAGAGTCATCAACAGATGAAGAGTCGAGCGATGTAGAATCATCAACAGATGAAGAGTCAAGCGAGGTAGAAACATCAACAGAAGAAGAGTCAAGCGATGTAGAGTCTTCAGAAGAAGAGTCAAGCGACGTAGAGTCATCAACAGACGAGGAGTCAAGTGATGTAGAGTCATCAACAGATGAAGAGTCAAGTGATGTAGAGTCATCAACAGATGAGGAGTCAAGTGAAGTAGAATCATCAACAGATGAGGAGTCATCAACAGATGAAGAATCATCAAGTGAAGAAGAGTCTTCAGAGGAGGAATCTTCCAAAGAGGAAGAGTCAAAAACTCCTGAAAGTAAGCCAGTAAGCAGCCAGTCAACCGCAAAACCGGCGCCGGTTGTACCAAAGAAAGTAGTTGAGATTGTAGAAATTATCGAGGAGATTATTCCTTTAGCATCTTCTGTTGAAGAGGCAGGATATTCATTCGTTGATTTAGTTCTTTCTAATAAGAATGCAAACTTAACAAGCAAGCTTTTAGGTAAGTACTTTGGTGTAGATATGATGCTTCAGGCACACTTAGGAAATGGCGTAGGCTTTACAATTGACGCTAATACACTTTCTGCATCAAATGTTGAAATGAACATTTCATCAGAGTTAAGAAAGCTTAATACATTTGCAGATGGTTTCAGTACTTTCCATGTGAAACCTTCTAAGGCAGCTAAGTTAGGACAGGAAGTAGGACTTCATGTAAACCTTGGTATGGAATACGAAGGTAAGAAAGCCTATATTTATGCTAAGAATATCTTAACAGGTGAGTTAGAATTCAAGGTAGCCATGACAGTAAATGAAATCGGTAACGTAGGTTTATTTACAAGTGAAATGACAGATGTTGTCATCATGGTTGAGAATTAAATAGTGATATGAACAGGCGTGGCTTAGGTCACGCCTGTTTTTATCTAAGCATTCTTTATTCATGGGACTGGTGCATACTCGACACCCCCAAATTGGTATTATAATATTTTAGTGTACACTGAGAAAATTCACTATGAAAAAGCAAACTTTTTGTATATACTGAAAGAGATGGAAAGGTAAAATCGTGCAGCTATGCCGGAGTGGAGAAAGCTGCGCCAAACAAGATATATAAGAAGGGGACAACTATGGATATCAGACAGATTATGGAAGAATTGAATCAAATGTTTTTATCGGGAAAAACACAGGAGATAGAGGCATTTTTGGAAGAAAAATGTAAGGAAGCAGGAGAACAGGGTGAGTTTGACGTGCTTCCTGTGTTATATAATGAAATGATAGGCTTTTATCGGGAGACAGGGCAGTACGAGAAGTCAATCAGTTATTGCCATGATGCGATAGAGCTGTTGGAGGGATTGGGCTATGAGGATACCGTGCCGTTTGCAACCACACTTTTAAATGTGGCAAATGCATATAGGGCAGCAGGCCTCTTAGAGGAGTCATATTTGTATTATCAGAGGGTGTTTCCGATTTATAGTGCAAAGCTGGAGCCGGATGATGTGTATTTTGCAAGCCTTTATAATAATCTCAGTCTTTTATATCAGGAGAAGAAAGAGTTTGATAAGGCAAAGGAGCAGCTTTTGAAGGCGCTTGCGATTGTTGAGAAGAAGGAAAATATGACATTTGAGGTGGCAGTGACCTATGCTAACCTTGCGAATACCTGCATTGCCTTGGATGAGGATGACATAGCAATTGAGTACGCAACAAAGGCAGTTGAACTCTTTGAAGAAATCCAGGTAGATGATGCACATTATAGTGCAGCAGTAGCAGCGTTAGGCGGATTATATTATAAGAAGGCTAAGTATGAGCAGGCAATAGAACTGTTTGAAAAGAGCCGTGCCTGTGTAGAGAAGTATCTTGGGACAGAGAATACCCAGTATCAGCGATTGACGGAGAATATTGAGTATATTCAGGAGCTGGTTAGAGGAAAAGATGTAGCGGATATCATGTCGGGAATACAAGAGCAAAATGGTGATAGCGAAGAGGAGAATACAGAAAAACAGAGTGGTCTGACACTCTGCCGTAGCTATTATGAGACATACGGTAAGCCGATGATTGAATCAAAATTCCCGGCATATCAGGATAAAATAGCAGTTGGTTTGGTAGGAAAAGGCTCAGACTGTTTTGGATTTGACGACGAGTATTCAAGGGACCATGACTATGGACCAAGATTTGTGATGTGGGTAACTGCAAAGACCTATGAGGAAATAGGTGAGGCACTTCAGGCTGAGTATGAAAAACTTCCGAAAAGCTATCAGGGTGTAGATAGAATTGAAACATTTCATGGACGTGACAGAGCCGGTGTTATGGTGATAGAGGAGTTTTATCAGAATCTTCTCGGCGTGGATTTGGTGAACAATCCAAATATTCAGGCGTGGCTTGACGTGGAAGAATATGCTCTTACGGCAGCAACAAATGGCGAGGTATTTACCGATGCAGAGGGCATTTTTACGCACTACCGTAATAAGCTCAAAGCATATTACCCAAAGTCAGTATGGTATCGCAAGCTGGCACAGGCGGCAGCACTGTTCTCACAGAACGGACAATATAATATGCCAAGAATGATGAAGCGTGGACAATATGTTGCGGCAGAGCTTGCCAAGGCAGAGTGCATGAAGCAGGCGATGAAGTTGCAATATTTGTTGAATCATCAATATGCGCCTCATGATAAGTGGCTTTATAAGGGACTTGAGCAACAGCAGGTCTGCGAGTTGGTTGAACAGTTAGCGGGAATTGCAGTTTTACCAGATACGGCAGACTATCTGGTGACTGTAGTGGAAGCAATGGCGCAGATTTTTGCAGAGCAGCTAACTAACACTAATATTGTTGAGGCGGCTAATGTTTATTTAGATGCCAATACACAAGAAATGATTTTTAGAAGTGATGTGTTGGCGCAGGCAGGCGATACAATGCAAATGTATGCAAAGGAAGACAGAGCAGATATTATAGAGAAGCTGGCAGAACAGATTACCAAAGCGGAGTTTGAAGCCTTTGATAAGGTGCAGAACGAGGGGGGCAGAGCAAGCTGTCAGAACAATTGGCATACCTTTAAGATTATGCGTATGAGCCAGTACAAGACATGGACAGAGGATATGCTCATGCAGTATTTATATGAGTTTAAGGCAAACCTTGCAATTGGCAGAAATCTGATTGAAGAGAAGTATGCAAGAATGATGGAATCTACGGCACCGGAGAAATACGCTGAGTTTGCGGATAGATTACCTGTAATTCCGCAGGAGAAACGGGCGATTATAGAAGAGATTGTTCAGCTGCAGGTGAAGTGGATGGAAGCGTTTGCAAAGAAATATCCTAAGCTTGCGGATAACGCCAGATTTATTCATACAAGTGAGGATATGCCGTATGATACCTCGTATGAGACCTATCTGAGAGGAGAGCTTGGAACCTATTCTGATAAGCTGCTGTCACTCTATGGAAGATATGTTGTGGCATGTGCTACAGCGGGAGAGAATCTGGCGCAGAAGATTATGGCAAATACGATTGAGTATTACGGATATTTGAATTTTGAAGAGGCACAGGCGGGTTACCCTGAGTCATTATGAAATAAGAAGTACGGGTCCCGGATATACCGGGCGGAAAGGCAGGATATATGCAGAAGGCAGTAAGATGGAGTAGAAGCAGATTTCAGCCCAATCTTCCATTAGGAAAGGATGGCACGAAGATAACAGCATGTAAGGAGCATATTACTTTGTCGAAGGAAGCGGCAAAGGAAGGTATGGTTCTTTTAAAAAATGAGAATAAGGCACTTCCTATTTCGAAGGGAAGTAAGGTGGCATTATTTGGAAAAGCTACAATAGACTATGTAAAAGGCGGTGGCGGAAGCGGTGATGTTACCGTGTCTTATACCAGAAATTTATATGAGGGCTTAAAGCTCTATCCTGAGTATGTCAGCGTTTTAGAAGAACTGGCAGACTTCTACAAGGAGAATGTGAAGCAGCAGTATAAGGATGGTAAGGAGCCGGGGCTTACAGTGGAGCCTGAGGTACCACAAGAGCTTTGGACTATGGCGAAGGCATATACAGATACTGCCATTGTGTCAATCTGCCGATTCTCAGGTGAAGGCTGGGATAGAAGTGATGAGGATTTCTGTCTGACAGCAGAGGAGACTGCGCTTGTACAGAAGGTGAAGGAGAGCTTTGCCAAGGTGATTATTGTGCTGAATGTAGGCGGCATGGTGGATACTTCATGGTTTGTAAAGGATGAAAAGATACAATCTGTCCTTCTTGCATGGCAGGGTGGTATTGAAGGCGGTCTTGCAGCAGCTGAGTTATTGCTTGGTATGGGCAATCCAAGTGGTAAGCTGACCGATACCTTTGCGGCAAAACTGACAGATTATCCTTCCACAGAGACCTTCCACGAGTCAGAAGCATATGTGAATTATATTGAAGATATTTATGTGGGCTATCGTTACTTCGAAACTATTCCGGGAGCGAAGAACAAGGTAGTATACCCATTTGGCTACGGTTTATCTTATACACAGTTTGAGTTAAACTGGGGCGAGGGCTATGAAGAAAATGGAACTATTTATCAGCATGTAACGGTTACGAATATCGGTGATTATGCGGGTAAAGAGGTTGTGCAGGTATATATGTGGGCACCGGCGTTCAGATTGCATAAGCCTCTTAGAGTGTTGGTGGCATTTGAAAAGACCAGAGTATTACAGCCAGGAGAGAGCCAGAGAGTCATCTTAAAGTGGGATTTGTCCCGTATGGCATTTTATGATGATTTGGGAGCAATCAGGAAGTCAGCTTATGTATTAGAGTCAGGCATTTATTACTTCTATGCGGGTACGAATGTACGTGATGCGAAGGAACTAAAATACGCGTATACACTGGCAGAGGATATTATTTTAGAGCAGTTGAGTGAGAAGATGGCACCAACCTCTCTGCCTAAGAGAATGCTTCCGGACGGTACCTTTATGGAGCTTACGGTAACAGAGCCAAATGATTACAATGCTTCTTTGATAGAACGTTTACCATTATCGGAAACAGACGGCTTTGCACCGCAGACACGTTTTAGAGAGAAGTATCATCTTTGGACCAATACACCACAGCAGAAGAATCATTTTCTGATTGAGGTGGCAGAGGGAAAGATAACGCTGGAAGAGTTTATGGCACAGTTATCTGATGAGGATTTGGCTTGGATGCTTGGCGGTCAGCCGAATACCGGTGTAGCTAATGTATTTGGTATTGGTAATATACCGGACTATGGTGTGCCCAATATTATGACAGCGGATGGACCTGCAGGTCTTCGTATTCTGCCGGAGTGTGGTGTCTGTACAACTGCATGGCCTTGCGCAACGCTGCTTGCCTGCACATGGAATGAGGAGCTTGTGGAAAGCGTGGGTGCAGCAGGAGCGGCAGAGGTAAAGGAGAACAATATCAGTATGTGGCTTACTCCTGCCATTAATATACATAGAAGTCCGCTTTGCGGACGTAACTTTGAGTACTATTCAGAGGACCCGCTGGTAGCAGGTAAGCTTGCTGCGGCGATGGTGCGCGGTATTCAGAGTCAGCATATTGCGGCTACAGTGAAGCATTTTGCTTTGAATAATAAAGAGGTAAATCGCAAGGAAAGTGATTCGAGAGCATCGGAGAGAGCCATTCGAGAGATTTATCTGAAGGCGTTTGAAATTATTGTAAAGGAAGCACAGCCTTGGGCGATTATGACTGCTTACAATATCGTAAATGGTCACAGAACCTCTGAGTGCAGAGCGCTTTTGGAGGATATCCTGCGTGATGAGTGGGGCTATCAGGGTATGGTAACCAGTGACTGGTGGACCAATGGCGAGCACTACAAGGAAGTATTGGCAGGAAATGATGTGAAGATGGCAATTGGTTTCCCACAGCAGCTTCTCAAAGCCTTAGAGCAGGGCGTGATTACCAGAAAAGATATGGAACGCTGTGCAAAGAGAATTTTGGAGCTGATTCTTAAGATTGATTAATCTTTAGAATCAGAAGAATATAAAGTGTGATATGGAAGAAAAAGTATGTTAAGAGAATGTAATTTAGAGGAAATGACGGACGGAAAGCGCTATGCGCTTTCCGATATGGTAAAGGCAGATTGTAATGACTGTAAGGGCTGTAGTGATTGCTGCCGTGGTATGGGAAGCTCTATTTGCTTAGACCCGCTAGATTGTTTTAGATTAAGCAGGCATTTGCATAAAGGCTTTGGTGAGCTTTTGGCAGAATGCCTGGAGCTAAATGTAGTAGATGGCGTGATATTACCAAATCTCAAAATGGCAGGAGCAAGCGAAGCCTGTGTGTTTTTGAATGAGGCAGGCCGTTGCAGTATTCATGAAGCGCGTCCCGGAATCTGCCGTATTTTCCCTCTTGGAAGAATCTATGAAGATGGAGATTTTGAGTACATATTGCAGGTACATGAATGTCCTATGCCGAATAAATCCAAGGTAAAGGTAAGTAAATGGATTGATACTCCTGAATTAAAGAAAAATCAACAGTTTATCAAGGATTGGCATTATTTTTTGAAGGATATTCATGAAAAACTGAAAGGTGCGGCAGATGAGGCATTGATTAAGGATACCAGTATGCGTATTTTGAATCTTTTTTTCGTACAGCCGTATGATTTAGCGGGAGATTTTTATGAGCAGTTTTATGCGCGGTTTGAGAGCTTTTAAGCGTGTCAAATAATTTAAGGAAATATCAAGAAAAAGTACGGTTTTCCTAAAAAGGGGATTCATTTATGATGTAAAATAGAACCAGATTATAGGGGGGAACTATGAAAAGAGTTAATTATGAATATCGCAACCTTCCGATACCGGGAGGCGGTTATGTTACAGGATTTATGTACAGTGATAGTGCGGATGCTTTATATATCAGAACGGATATCGGTGGAACATATCGCTTTGAAAGAGATACTAAGACATGGAAGAGTCTGATAGACCATGTAACGATGAATGATTTGAGTGAGACATTCCCCTTTGCATTGGCAACAGATAACAGAAAGCCGGGAAGCTTGTATATGGCTTGTGGAATTAGTAATCCTGATTCGAAAGGCATTTTTGCGGTGTCAGAGGATTATGGAGAGAGCTTCAGACACTATCCGATGCCGATGTTTGTGCATGGGAATGCCAACGGCCGCGGTACAGGCTGGCGTCTTGCAGTGGATTACAGTAGGGAGAATACACTTTATTTTGCATCAGGACAGAATGGTTTGTGGAGAACTTGTGATGGTGGCGCAAGCTGGGAGAAGGTTGATGTATGTGGTGAGGAATATATGACCTTCATCTATGTATCAGAGGATGGCAATCTGCTTATCTGCGGTACGGCAGGTGTTACCAATCAGGTAGAGCTTGCAGAGGATGAACGCTATATTGACGGATGGAATATGGAGGTCACGCACAGAAGAGGGCATAGTATGTACATTTCTTATGATGGCGGTAAGCGTTTTGAGAAGATGGAGCAGCCGGACAAAGATGAGACCGCCGTTTATGCGGCGGCAAAGTGCAGAATGCCGGGACTTGTAGGACTTCGCTATGCAGTAGATGACAGGTATTTCTACGTGACCTATGATGCAACAGGTGCCTATTCCTATGTAGTAGATAAGGGATATTCCTGTGATGGTGGTGCAACGATGAACGGACGCGTGGTTCGTTACGAGATAGATGCGATTACAAAGAGCGTACATATGGAAGAAATTACGCCGGAGATGCTGTTGGAGCATGGATACAGCTGCACTCCTTTTGGTTATAGTGGTATTGCAACCTGTAAGGAAGTACCCGGCTTAGTGATTTGCTCTACCATTACCCGTGAAAAGGACGGAGATTGTGTATTTCTTTCCAAAGATTACGGAACAACGTGGAAAAAGATATTACAGAATCTTGAGATTGGTAAGATTAGCTTTAGAGCACCATATATGCGTCCTGAGTGCAATGGAGGCCATTCGATAGCACATTGGCTTACGGATTTAAAGATTCATCCAAAGAATCCTAATGAAGCATGGTTTAATTCGGGGACGGGTGTATTCCTCACAGAAAATCTTCTGTCTGACGAACCGGAATTTACAGACTGGTGTGACGGAATTGAGGAAACCGTACATTTGAATGTGTACGCAATGCCGTCAGGTGATGTAAAGGTTGTGGATATCTTAGGTGACTTGGGTGGCTTTGCCTTTAAGGACTTTGAGACACCTTGCGATAATTCCTTTGCGGATGCAGAAGGGAACAGATATATAACCTGTATCAATGCGGACTTTGCGGATACTATGCCGCAGAAGCTGATTGTAGCAGCAAGAGGTAATTGGACAGGAAGAACCAAGGGCGGGTTGATATTCTCTAAGGAGCAGGGAACGAGCTTTACAAGAATTCCGATGCCTTGGGGAATTAATGAAACAATAGATAAGGCTGCTGAGAATATGGAGCATCCTAATGTAAATCCCGGATGGGTGGCATTGTCTGCGGACGCTAAGCATATTGTGTGGTCGATGGCGGATGTCATAGAGCTTCCGACTAAGACTATTGTATATACACATGATGAGGGTAAGACCTATGGAAAGTGTAAGGTCTATGACCTTGCCGGAAGATTAATTGAGGATGATGAGAAGCATCTTATGAAGGTGTTCTCGGACCGTGTGAAGAGCAACCTTTTCTATGGCTTTGGTGAGGCTTCCCAGATGTATATCAGTAAGGATTATGGCGAGAGCTTTTATCAGTATGAGGTTTCGGCAGATTTCCCAAAGGTACAGTTTGGTCTGATTGACTGCGCCAATAGGACAGAGGTTCGTGCGGATGCCGGCAGAAGCGGTATCTTCTATATGGCACTTGAAAAGGAAGGCTTATGGAAGTATCAGTATGATGAGGTGACTGACAAGATAGTACTGGTAAAGCTGACCAAGGATGAAGTGGTGTATCGCATGGGACTTGGACTTTTGCATGAGGGTAGCGAGTATCTTGGTGCAGACAAGGCAATCTACATCAGTGGTATTGTGGACGGTGAGTATGGTTTCTATCGTTCCTTTGATGAGGGCAAGAGCTTTGAGAGACTCAATACAGACAGGCAGATGTTTGGAGAGATTAACAGTATGGATGCAGACTGCCGTGAGTTTGGCAGATTTTACATAGCAACAGGCTCAAGAGGTATTATTACGGGAGCGCCTGTTAGATAGAAAGGCATGGTTATTAAGATGAGATTATATGAAGAAAATAATACACTTGTCATTGCAAATGGTGTATCAAAGGTAGTGATTGAGCCTTGGGGCGTCAATTCCCTTCGTGTGCGCATGACAAGAGAAGCGAAAATGGATGCTAATGACTGGGCGTTGGAGATTCCACAGCCATTACTCAAGGCTAAGATTGCCTTTGAAACGGTAGATGTAACCGACCCATGGTACAAGGGGGAGGAGTATGCGCAGTATCATCAGACTGCAACACAGGCAAGTATTACGAATGGAAATATTACAGCGAAGGTTTCTCATGAGGGATGGATTAGCTACTATAATGAGAAGGGTGAGCTTCTGACAGAAGAGTACTGGAGAACCAGAGACAGAATCAATCGTTACTGTGTGCCTCTTCGTGTAGAGGGCAGAGATTTGAAGCCGATTAAGGGTTCCTCTGATTATGTGTTGACAGCCAGATTTGAGGCGTTTGATGACGAGAAAATCTTTGGTATGGGCCAGTATCAGGAGAAGCATATGAATAAAAAGGGTGCTGTATTAGAGCTTGCTCATAGAAATAGTCAGGCGAGTGTGCCATTTATGGTTTCTAATAGAGGATATGGATTTTTCTGGAATAATCCGGCTATCGGTACTGCTACTTTTGGAACAAATAAGACAGAGTGGCATGCAGTAAGCACTAAGAAGATGGATTATTGGATTACAGCAGGTGAAACACCGGCACAGATTCTGGAGCAATACAGTGCGGTAACAGGTAGAGCACCAAAGATGCCCGAATACGGTCTTGGATATTGGCAGTGTAAGCTGCGTTATCGTAATCAGGATGAGATTCTTGCGGTTGCAAGAGAGCATAAGAGAAGAGGACTTCCGATGGATGCCATCGTAGTAGACTTCTTCCACTGGACCAGACAGGGTGACTTTAAGTTTGAGCCAAGAGACTGGCCGAATCCTAAGGCTATGGTAGATGAGTTAAAGTCTATGGGAATCGAGACAGTCGTGTCAGTATGGCCAACGATTGATGAGAGAAGTGAGAACTTCGGAGAGATGGCAGATAAGGGTTATCTTGTGAATGCAGACAGAGGTAATCCAAATCATATGACTTGGATGGGCAATACGATTTTTTATGATGCAACCAATCCGGGGGCACAGAAGTTTGTATGGGATAAGTGCAAGGAGAACTATTATGACCTTGGTATCCGTTGCTTCTGGCTTGACGAGGCAGAGCCTGAGTACGGACCATATGATTTTGATAATTACAGATATTATGCAGGACCTGCACAGCAGTGTACCAATACCTATCCGGTAGGCTATATTAAGGGCTTCTATGATGGATTAAAGGCAGCAGGCGAGACAGAGCAGTTAAGCTTGATTCGCTGTGCATGGGCAGGCAGCCAGAAGTATGGTGCACTTACATGGTCTGGAGATATTTATTCTTCCTTCAGAGCAATGCGTGAGCAGCTGCAGGCAGGATTAAATATGGGTATGGCAGGTATTCCGTGGTGGACCAGTGATATTGGTGGTTTCCTTGGCGGAAATATTCAGGATAAGGCATTTCAGGAGCTGCTTGTCAGATGGTTTGCATGGGGCGCATTCTGTCCTGTATTCCGTATGCATGGTGAGCGTTCTCCGTGGTACGAAAGAGAAGAAGAATTTATCAATGGTGTAAGACAGCTTACCTCAGGACAGGATAATGAGGTATGGAGCTTTGGTGAGGAGAATTATGAGATTTTGACCAAGTACCTCTTTATCAGAGAAAGACTTCGCCCTTATATCAGAGAGTGTATGGATGCGACTTCAAGAACAGGTGAGCCTGTAATGCGTCCGATGTTCTTTGATTTCTCTTTAGATGAGACCTGTTGGAATGTAGAAGACCAGTATATGTTTGGTCCGGATCTTTTAGTTGCACCAGTGATGGAGGCAGGGGCAACGGAGAGAACAATTTATCTTCCAAAGGGTGCAACATGGACAGATGCTTATACCAAGAAGGTATATGAGGGCGGACAGACAGTAACTGTACCTGCACCGATTGATATCATTCCGGTTATGATTAGGGATGGTAAGGAGTATCAGATTTATGAATAAGAAAGCTATTTTTGATAAGACTTTGCTTAAGAAGACAGTCCTGATGCTGATTGCGGTCAGCATCATGGGTATCTGTGCTGCTATTCTGGATAGGACCAGTGCGGGACCGGACCCATATACAGCCATGAACCTTGGCGCAGCAAGATTATTGAATATGCAGATTGGGGACTATCAGCTGATTTTTAATATTGTATTGCTTTTGATTGTTCTGTTTGGTAACCGTAAGCTCTTGGGGCTTGGAACTATCGGCAATATGGTAGTAGTAGGTTATATGGTTCAGCTGACTAACTGGCTGATGAATGATGTTTTGCATGTGCCTACGGAGTTTGATATGATAACCCGTATTGTGGTTAGTGCAGTGGCACTGTTGATATTTGTGGCAGCGTGCTCAGTATATCTAAACTGTGACTTGGGTGCATCTCCTTATGATGCCTTGCCGTATATGATACATAATGGTATGCAGAAGGCATTGAAAAGAGAGTATGCATTTAAGATTACCAGAATCTGCTATGATGCTTTGGCAACTGTGGTTGCGCTGCTTCTTGGCGGTAATGTTGGACCACTTACGATAGGAATGGTGGTGCTTCTTGGACCAACCATTGACCTGTTTAATAAGTGGATGAAGAAACTGTTTTAATAAAAGGATTTCATAATAAAAGGCCCATGAGATTTGTGGAATATCAATCTCATGGGCTTTTTGTATAAGTGCGCCTAGCGGCGCACGTTTCCAACAGGTGCAAGTCCTGAATCCGCCCGGTAGTGGGAAGGATATAGCCGAACGCAAGGGTGTCCATCGTAAGGTGGAATCTGAAGGAAACGGGATATGGGGAACATACTAACC
>JAZNMO010000207.1:0-18195 GCA_045579665.1 Lachnospiraceae bacterium | reverse complement strand
TCCTACAATGGATGCGGACCCTTATTACGCTGATCCGGAAGAAGGTATATATCAGCACTTGCGAGATATTGCATTCGAAAGATTGAAAGGCCATGATTGCAAGACCTTGTTGTTGGAGGTAATTGTTGAAGATACTGAAGCTGAAAACCATCTTGCATATGTAAGAGAAGTAATGGTAAAGCCTACTTCTTACGGTGGCGGAACGGAAGGCTTCAATATTCCGTTTAGTGTTTCAGAAGATGGTGCGTGGGCAAAAGGTACAGTTTCAGCAGCATCTGTTAAGTCTGGTAATCCGATATTTACAGAAGGTGTCTCTTTATAATTAAAAATTAAAATTGAAAGGAATAAAAACAAATGGGAAATACTATTTCAATCAATGATGGGTTAAAGGTATATGATATCGTCAATCAGGATGGCGAGTTTGTTGGTCAGTTTAAAATCAATCCTGCAGACGCCGGAATGGTGGAAAGGTACAAGAAAGGCATTAAAAACCTGGAGGAGTCCTTAAAGAAGTATTCTGGCATGGAAGATTCCATGAATAGCTTTATTGAGATGCAGGACCTTGTTGTCAAGGAATTGGAGCATATCGTTGGTAATGATTCGGTTAGCGTGTTCTTTGAGGTTATGGGCGCTTTTAGTCCGCAGGGAGAGCAATTGTACTATGAAAAGGTGCTGGACATTATTGTTGGAATCATAGACGAGGAAAACAAGAAAACAAGGCAGGCCATGGAGAAAAGGATCGAGAAATATGCGAAGAAGTATCAGTAATTGGGGTTATCCTAAGGCTCTGATGGTTGACGGAACAGAATATGGCATTAAATCAGATTATAGGGCAGTGATTAACATATTCATTGCCCTAAATGATTATGAGCTTCAAAAAGAGGATGATTATGTAAAATCTTCCGTTATTCTTTCCTTATTTTATGAAAACTACAAGGATATTCCAATGGAGCATTGGCAAGAAGCACTTGATGTCATGAAAGAGTTTATTGATATGGGTATAAGTGGTGATTCCGGCAATAGTCCCAGGCTGATTGATTGGGACCAGGATGCACCGATTATTATTTCT
This sequence comes from Lachnospiraceae bacterium, assembly GCA_045579665.1. Taxonomy (GTDB): domain Bacteria; phylum Bacillota; class Clostridia; order Lachnospirales; family Lachnospiraceae; genus COE1. Next base: position 17,126 of record JAZNMO010000207.1, on the reverse strand, counting down.
GAGATAAATAACGTATTAAATAAGGAAATAAGAGCAGAGGAATACATGCATTGGTGGACATTCTTAAGCGCTTATATGAGTATTGGGGAATCTCTACTAAGTAATGTGCTGCATATCCGCATTAAAAAGGCCAAGGGCCAGAAGTTGGAAAAGCACGAGCAGGAGTTTTACAAGAATAACAAGGCCATCATTGAGTTAAATAAAAAAGAAGTAAGAAGTGAGAAAGAAAAGAACGAGCTAAGAGCTTATTTTGGATATAAGAAATAGCTTTTGAATAACCGGTGTACTAAACGTGTATACCGCTACCCTTATTAATTAGAGGTATAATTATGGCAAGAAAAGCAGACGGTACAGTTTATATTGATACAAGTATAGACACTGGTGAATTTTCCAGTGGAATTAAGAAAATGGAGAGTAGTGTTGCCGGACTTTCCAAGGGTTTAAAAAAGTTAGGCCTTGCAATTGGTTCTATTTTTGCAATTAAAGAGCTTGTGGCATTTGGTAAGGCTGCCATAGATTTGGGCTCTGATTTGCAGGAAGTACAGAACGTGGTGGATGTGACGTTTACTACTCTATCAGAGGAAGTTGACGAGTTTGCCAGGGCTGCTGCAAAAACAGCCGGTTTATCAGAGGCAATGGCCAAGAGGTACGTAGGTACGTTTGGCGCCATGGCAAAGGCTTTTGGTTTTTCAGAAGAAAATGCGCTTGCAATGTCTACCGCACTCACACAGTTATCCGGCGACGTTGCTTCATTCTACAATTTAAGTCAGGACGAGGCATATACGAAGCTAAAGGCAGTATTTACCGGTGAAACAGAGGCGTTGAAGGACCTCGGCGTTGTAATGACGCAATCTGCACTTGATTCTTTTGCAATGGCAAAGGGATTTGGCAAGGTGACAAGTCAAATGTCGGAGCAGGAAAAGGTCGCATTAAGATATTCCTTTATAATGGATCAGTTGACAATTGCCAGCGGCGACTTTATCCGGACTTCTGACGGCTGGGCGAATCAGACAAGAATATTAAGGCTTAATATTGATAGTTTGAAGGCATCTATTGGTCAGGGACTTATTAACATTCTTACTCCGGCGATACAAATAATCAATCTGATTGTTGAAAAGCTGGGTGTTTTAGCAAATAAGTTTATGCAATTCACAGAGCTGATTACCGGCAGAAGCATTGCGAAGAATGCGCAAGATGCATCAAAAAAGGTTTCCAAATTGGGGGAAAATTACGCATTAAGCTCCGAGGGTGTGGACGATTTCACAAAATCTCTTGTAAAGGCGAATAAAGAGGCGAAAAAGAGCCTTTCTCCATTAGATAACCTTAACAATATCACATCTAGCCTGGCGGACAGCTTGGGCGATAGTGGTTTTGGTAATATTTCCGTAGCGCAAGCAGATACATCATTAAACCTTGACGGAATCGAGGAAGTGGGCCGGCTCGAAATGTTCCTTAGTCAGGTGGCGGAGCAATTTAAGAAAGTAAAAGATGTGATAGTGGGTATTTACAATCAGTATCTTAAGCCGGTTTTTTCTGATTTTGGGAAAGACATCAAAAACTTTGCAAGTCTGTTTGTTGAGTGGTTTGGTAACAAAATTATTCCGATTATCACAAGGTTGCGAGATATGTTTGTTACGGTGTTTAATACGCACGTTGTGCCATTATTGGTAAAGGTTCTTGAAACCATACAGAAATTATGGAATGCGATAAAACCTTTTGTGGAGTGGCTTGCTGATAAATTGGCAGTCTTTTTGCCGCCGGTGCTGGAGGGTTTTGGCATTGCATTCATCAATGTATTTACAAAGATAATGGAAGTTGTTTCTTTTCTGATAGATGCATTGAATGGATTGATTGATTTCATCGTGAATGTGTTTGCCGGAAATTGGGAGGCGGCCTGGAGAGGCATTCTTGATTTCTTCAAGGGAATTATAAACGCATTGATTTCCGCATTTGAAGGATTCATAAATTTTGTTGTTGATGCGCTTAATGCTTTGATAAAAGGCGCCAATGATTTATCAGGTTCTGTGGGAATCAACCTGAACATTGGAACTATACCAAGATTAAACATTCCCAAGTTGGCTACCGGTGCTGTTATTCCACCAAATGCTCCATTCATGGCAATGCTGGGCGACCAGAAACATGGTACCAACATAGAAGCGCCACTTGACACAATCAAGCAGGCGTTGGCAGAAGTTATGGCAGAAATACAGTATGTGCAAAATGATAGACCCATTGTAATTGAAATCAGTGGAAAAGAAGTATTCCATGTGGTTCAAAGAGAAGCTGAAGAATATTTTGAAGCTACAGGAAGGGAGGCATTTACATGATGACATTTCAATTTGGCGATTTTGATTTAACAAATTATATTCAAGCCAAAAAGTATAAAACAAGGCCAAATGCAAGGCAGGATATGAACAGTTATACAGATGCAAATGGACTTACGCACAGAAATGCCATTCCGCATACAAAAACAATTATTTCCTTTTCTACCATTCCAATGGAAAAAGAAGAGAAGATGCTTTTCATGCAGCGAATCAGAGAAAACTATTTGAATGAGTTGGAAAGAGATGCAAATTGTCTGTATTACGATGAGGAATATGACGAAGTTAAAGAAGGTCATTTTTATCTTGATCCCAATGTGGAATTTACTGTAAATGAGCTTGGAAGCTATGAGGAGATAAAACTTACATTTACGGAATATTAAGAGGTGATTTATGTTAAACAATCAGTATTTCAATCTCTTTTATACAGATGGGGTTGCAAAACAATTAAATATTTCCGTAGTTGGTGAAAACACTGTAATAAGTAATAATGACTTACATGACAATAATTTTGAATTGACGGAAAGACTAATGTCAGACACACAACTTAGATTTGGTTCATGTGAGTCCAGTGTTTTAAAATTTAGAGTTTCGAACACATTTAATCCATTAAAGGATAAATTATTAGTTGTTTCTGCAAAAGTACATTTTGAAAAAGAGCCATTTTTATACGGCACTTATAAAGTTTTTTCAGACACACCTACTTCCGACAGACAATACAGAGACATAGTAGCATATGATTATATGCATGAAATCATAAATGCAAATGTATCTGATTGGTACAACTCCATATTGCCGGATAATGAATCTGAAGTTTCATTAAGGGAATTTAGAAGTAGTTTTGCTTTGTTTTTTGGCTTAGAGGAAGAAGAGACAACACTTTGCAATGATGAAATGATGGTTAAAAAGACCATTGATGCATCAGATATTAGTGGGAAAATGTTGTTATCTTCAATATGTGAAATAAATGGATGTTTTGGACATATTGGAAGAAATGGAAAGCTTCAGTATGTAGTGTTAAAGAAATCTTATAAGGCTGTTTATCCGGAAAAAGAAATATATCCGGAAAACAATTTGTTTCCTGGTAGCGGTGGATGGGCTGGATTATCGGAGCCAACAAATCGATTAGGAAAAGCCATTTATCCGGGAGAAATCATAAAGCCAAAAGAAAACATTTATCCTATTGCGGAATTTACAGAAAACAAGGGAAGTGCTAGATACCGGAAAGCAAAATATGAAGATTACAATGCAAACAAGATAACCAAGCTTCAAATAAGAAAAGAAGAGAATGACATTGGTGTGATTGTTGGCGATGGAACCAATTGCTACATAGTGCAAAACAACATTCTTGTTTATGGAAAAAGCCATGAAGAATTGCAAGAAATAGCAAATAACATGTATGAAAAAATTAAGAATGTAGAATACACACCATTTGAATGCGAAGTAAAGGGCAATCCTTGTGTAGAAGTTGGCGATTCCGTAAGTGTGGATGTGAAGGGAAAAAGAATTGATTCTTATGTTCTTGCAAGGACATTAAAAGGAATCCAAGGGTTAATGGACACATTTTCCGCTAATGGAAAAAAAGAGCAGAGTGAAAAAATCAATTCTACTCAAAAAGCCATTATTGAACTTAGAGGCAAAGGCAACGTCCTTACAAGAACTGTAGAAGAAACACGTTCCTATATTTACGATACGGAACGGCGTTTATCCTCAGAAATCTTGCAACAAGCTGGTGAAATTGCGTTAAGGGTGCGGAAAGACCAAATTATTTCTGAAATCAACTTGACACCAGAGCAGATTACTATTTCCGCAAACAAGATTGACTTGGTTGGTATTGTCAATTCTGACACGTTTATAGCCAATTTAATCAATGCTGAACAGTTGAACGCTAAGTTTGCTACAGTGCAGAATTTGAATGCCGTAAATGCCAATTTTGACAACCTTAATGCAAGTAATCTAAAGGTTGGTACTGTCAGCACATCAAGGCTTGATTTAGATGGAATATTAGCAGGATTTGCGTCTAAGACAATACAAGGCATAACCATTGTAGGACAAACAATCAGAGGTTCTCAATTCCAAGTATACGATGGCTCAAACTATCAAGCACTTTCTGAACAATCTGTAACTATTGATGGTGTAAATTATAGATTTTTGGGAAGGAGAGTGTAGCATGGATAATTTTGACATAAGGAATTTCAGAGATACAATAATTGCTATTTGCAATGGTTCAGATTTGCCTATAGAGGTAAAAAGGCTTGTATTTAGTGAAATTAATTCCTTGTTAAAAGCAGAAGCCGACAAGGAAATAATAAATGAACATAACAACAAAATCAATGAAAAAGAAGGAGTAAAAGAGCATGAGTTATAATCCTGTAAATTGGGTAAATGGTGAAACACCTATCAATGACACCAATCTTAACAACATGGACAAAGGCATTTTCATTGCACATGAAATTCTGGCAGAACATAACAAAAAGATTGATAATTTTGCAAATGAACAAATACCTGAAGAATACGTTAAGGGTGCGGTTGATAATTACATTAGCGAAAACCAAGCTGGACTTGTACAAAAAGAAAATTTAGAAGAAACCACTAATAAGCTTTATAGTGAGATTGCTTACGATTTCAAAACAAACAATAGGGTTGGCGATTATGTTAAGGAAAACAACTTAGCTGAAATAGAAACACCTTATATTTCCGCTACATTTGAAATCAACAAAAATGGCAGATACTACGATAATGGATATATCTTAGCAAATGGTAGTGTTAATTCAGACACCTTATATTTTATGGATTTCTTCACCATCAAAGCAAATACACCTTACACTATTATAGTAGAAAATTTAAGTGCTTTTGATAGTGGATTAAGCTTATACCTTTACAAAAAGGATAGTGTTGAAGCAGTGAAAGTGAATGGCAAAAATTTTGCAACATCATTGAAGCAAAACGGATATTACACTTTCGTGGCAGACATCACAGAAGATATGGTGTGCCGGTTTGGTTTTTATAAGTGGGGTGGTGTGTCAGCAAACAATCTTTCTTTTAATTTGTACGTGGTAGAGGGTGCATTAACCGCAGAGGATATTTACAAAGACAATGAAGCATATATCTTAAACAATTTGAATGATTTGGCAAGCGTTTCTGATTATGTGCGTAAAAATAACCTTTTCAAAATGAGAGGAAAATATAACTCAAGCGGTGTAAGTGTTGAAACCAACGAATTTGATTCTGCATTTTTGAAGGTTAATGGAAACTATGACACAAAAGATGTTATCAAGTTTTCAAGTGGTTATTTGCTGAAAGCAAACGTATTGTACACAGTTTTAATTAGTTCAATATCTACACCTATTCCTTCACTGTATTTATTCCTTAATGATAACGAAGGCAAAACATTGGGTAGCAAAAGGCTTGAAACAAACGGTAGATTTACAGTGCAGGTTGAAAACGATACAGAAGTTGCATTTAGTATTTGGGGTTCTGAAAGCAGAACGCTTGAAGATGTTTCATTTAGATTGTACATGGTGGAAGGTGCAATCGGTGGAGAGGTAGCGAATTTTGACTACTCAAAATATGGTTTGCCCGTCTTGGATTTAGTAGGCAATACAAGCGGAATTAGCAAAGACGATGCTGTGACATTGGCATATGCTTACAATGATATGACCGGAACATGTACATTAAAGTGGCAAGGTTCGTCTTCGTTAATGTGGGAAAAGAAAAACTACACGATTAAATTTGATAATGCCTTTGAAGCAAAAGAAGGTTGGGGAGTACAGAAAAAATACTGCTTAAAAGCAAATTATATCGACTTTTCCCATGCAAGAAACGTTGTGTCCGCTAAATTATGGGGGCAGATGGTAGAAAGCAGAAGTGTGGCAAATGGAAATTTGGCATCATGCCCTAATTATGGTGCTGTTGACGGATTCCCGGTGTTGGTAGTGATAAATGGAGTGTACCAAGGTATTTACACATTTAACATTCCTAAAGACATTTGGTGCTATGGTAACGCAATGTATGTTATGAGTGCAGAAGACCATGTAGAAGCTACACGTTTCAAGGAAATCGCATTGTGCGATGGTTCTGACTTTGAAATTGAGTATATTGAAAATGAAGATAATTCACAGCAAGCCATTGACTCACTGAATACTTTAATCAATGCTGTTATGGGTGCGACAGGAAGTAGTTTTGAAAGTGCTATTGAAAATTATCTTGATGTTGACAGTGCTATCGATTATTTCATATTCGCTTGTCTGATTTGTGGAGTCGATATCACAGATAAGAACTATATTCTGTCATCATATGATGGTGTGAAGTGGTTATTTAATGCTTACGATTTAGATAGCACGTTTGGTAATCACTATTACGGAACAAGCTATTATAAATCATCTGGCAGTCCCACTTTCCAAAGCTATAAAGAATTGCATAGAGTAATGCATTTGATTTACACTTATGCTCCTGAAAAGCTGAAAAGCAGATATGCAGAGTTAAGGGCTGGTGTATTGAGTGAAGAAAACATTTTGTACACATTCAGCAATTTCATATTGGGAATACCTAAAGCGTGCTATGACGAGGAAGTAAAAGTGTGGAAGGGTATCGCAGGAACTAGTACGAATAACTTGACGCAGATTATGAATTTTTATAGATTGCGTTGCCAGTATTTAGACAATGAGATTAACAATCTATAGTCAACAATCGAAACAGATTGCAAAATAACATGGGGTGGTTGAAATACACCATCCCTTAAACAAAAGAAGGGCAGAGGGTAAATAAAATGATTGAAAAGATTTTTATGGAAATGGCAACAAGTAAATTGATTGAAACAGTAGTGCTTTTAATTGTTCTTGATACGTTGTTTGGAGTTATTAGGGCAATCAAGGAACATTCCTTTAACAGTAGCGTGGGCATTGATGGGGCTATCAGAAAAATATCCATGCTTATATCGTTGGTAGGTTTGCAGATTGCGGATATTATTCTCAACATCAACCTTATCGGTTTTGTTCCACAAGAAGTAAGAGATTTTATTAAATTTGATTGTATAGGACTTGCCGGATTTTTCAGTTTACTATACATAGCTTATGAAGCGGTTTCTGTATTAAAGAATATGACGCTTTGCGGATTGCCTGTTAAGAAATTATGGGCAACAGTGCAGAAATTCCTTAGTAAGTACACAAAAGAATTACCTTGTATGGATGATATGGACGAGCCGGAAGTTGATGTAGAAGAAATCGAAGAAACGGAGGAATAAGCATGGATATAGTAATTAAAGCATATTCAAGGGCAAAAGAAGGCAACGTTAAACTTGCACCAAATTTTAAGGTCAATGAGTTTCGTTGCAAAGATAATTCAGATGTGATTTTTATTGCTCCGGCACTTGTTGATATTCTGCAAACAATCCGTAATCATTATGGCAAGGCAGTACACATCAATAGTGCTTATAGGACACCTACTTACAACAAAAAGGTGGGTGGTGCTACATACTCACAGCATCTTTACGGAACTGCGGCAGATATTCGCATTAATGGAGTTAAGCCTAAAGACCTTGCAGCATACATAGAAACGCTTATGCCTAATTATGGTGGTATTGGTATTTATCCTACTTTTGTTCATGTGGATATTAGAAAAGTAAAATCACGTTGGAATGGTTAAATTAAGATGGCATACCTAAAATGCATGTCGCTCAAGCGAAGTGTAATTAAGGTATGCCACTTTTTTTAATTAAATATAACCTCTGTCACATTCATGTTTTCATCAACTATAATCTGTTTTACAACCTCTCTCCAAAACAATTTCTTGTGTAGCTTGTCTAATTCATTGTATATCTCCTTCCAATTTCCAACAAATACAGTTTGCAATGGTGTAGAATGCCCTTGTGCTTGTGTTAAAGCCTTATTTTGGGCGATTAAATCATTTAGCCTTAAATACTCTGCATCGTAGGTTTCTTCGCTTATTCGCCCTTTTAAAAACATTGTGTTAAGTCGGTCTAATTCTTGTTGATACTTTTTTGCATTGTCAACAATTTGTTTTTTCTTTGCTTCCGCTTCATTTATGGTAGCATCAATATTACCCATGTAATCATCAATCTTTTTTATCAGCATTTCTTCAATCAGCAATTCAGATTTTACCCTTTTATATCCGCATAAGCCTTGTGCAGAATATTCGCAATGAAAATACCTAAATCGCCTTTGGTTTTTATGCTTTTTCTGACAAGAACGCATAAGCCTATTACATTCTGGACAACGTATCATTCCACCGAACAATATCTCTGTACGCTTGTTTTCGTCAAATTTAATTACAGTACGTTTATCTTGCAATTTATCCCATTGTTCTTTTGTCAAATAAGGTTCGCAGAAGTTTTGATTTCTGTCATATGTTCCGTAGTAAAATGGTGATTGAATAATATTTCTCACCCTTCGCATATCCAATGTTTCAGAATGTTTTCCATTGATGTATCGTGCGGTTGCGGTGTAATTTCGATATTTGTTGTAGTAATCAAACAGATCTGCAACAATTTCTTCCTTTGCCGGGTCTTTAACCATACGTCTTATACCATCTATGAACTCTGCTTTATATCCGTAAGGTATGCTGTGATTTGCAAGGGTGCATTTTCCAATAGACCTTGCGTAGCGGTTGGCATCTTTTCTTCTTTCAGAAGTCAACGCCCATTCCAATTCAGCGGTGGCGGCTTGCATATACATAAAGTTTTTCCCATAAGGTGTAGTCGTATCTATCTGCTGACTAACGGAAACAAGGTCGCACCCGTTTACTTCCATATCGTGATATAGGTTACAGAAATCCCTGGTATTTCTTGCGATTCTGTCATAGCGTTGTATCAGTACAAGCTGAATCTTTCCGGCAGACACATCACTCATCATTCGTTGGAAATCTTTTCTTTGTTTAGTGGAATGCCCGGTAATACCGTAATCGCCATCGTATATTGTCACATGGTAATTGTCTTTTCCGTATTTGTCATTGAGATACCGAATACACATATCTATTTGTGCATCCATGCTGTCGGAATTATCAACTTGTTTAGATTTTCTAGGATAAATGGCACAGTTAATCATATTATTATCTTCCTTTCCAAAATTTGGTTGACTATATTCAGCTAGAAAGATATAATAAATATTGTGATATATTTGAGCTTCTTTCATAGCTTAAATGACCAAAAGGGAATCCCATTCTTGTTACCGCAGGAGTGGGATTTTTGGTTAATTTGCAAATACTGTATGCTTTGCCTTCCACTTCTTAATTGCAATTCCTACCCACCAAGAGTAAATTCCAATAGTTATAAAACATAAAATAAGCCATTTTATCCAATTGCCAAATAATTGCATTGCGGTTCCAGTAAATTTTAAACGATGGCCATTTACAACGGTGTGTTTTGTTTCCCAATTATAAATCATGCAAATCGCCCAAGGAAAACATATACCAAATGTGCATACTGTGATTATTGTTCCTAACAATGTCCAACCAACCAATTGAAGCAATCCGCCATCAAAGTAAGATTCTCCTATTGGTGCATTAAGATTAATGTTAATGTTTGTGTTGTTAGTTTCCATAGTATTTCTCCTTTCTTTTTGTCGAACTTTCGCAATGTGATTTTATTTATTTTTTCAGTATGAAGATGTATGATTAAGGTGTCTTGAATAAGACAACCCTCAACCCTAGAGGGGGTGGCATTTTATATGTTGCTCCCTCACCCTTAAGAAAAATAGGTGATATTATGGGAAACATCGTTTATCAAATGCTAAAAAATAATAGCCAATATGCAAGAATAAAAATATATCGAACAAATGTTTGCATTTTGTCCAAAAACGTGTATAATGTAATTAGGGATTTCGATACATAGTGTTTTTGCGGAAAGGGGTTATTAAATTATGGAGGATTACGAAGAAATCATCAGATTGTTGGAAACCATTAAGGACAACAGTAAAGCATTGTCGTACATCAAAGGTTTTCTGACGATGTTCATAAGTAAATATTGTTAGTATTAAAGGGCAAAAGAACGCAGAAGATTCATTACTGCTGACTTTTGTCCTTCTTTTAATTTTGAATATAATTCTATTAAATCCAAATGTTCCGGCTCAAATATAGGAATCTCAGGTTTTTTCCCAGTCATTAGATACTCTACTGGTAATTTCAAATAATCTGAAATTATCATTATTCTATCTGCTGGAAATTTACCTTCTTTAAGGCTTCTGATATACCCATTTGAAAATCCGCAATCAGATTCTAATTTAGAAATAGGAATTTTTCTTTCTTTACATATCTTTTTTACAAAAGAAACGCTATCAAAATTCTGCATAAAATCACTCCTTTAAATTTTTAGAACAAAATCTAAATATGTGTTGACAAAATAGAGATAACGCACTATAATAAACCTAGGATTTAGATATAAGTCTAAAACAAAGGAAAATTAATAGAGTGAAATCTCGATGTGTTTGTGGTAATTCATATTTTAGATTATTCTCTAATATTTGTCAATATTTTTATCTAAATTCTCCCCTTGTTTTACGGAATATTTAATAGAAAGGAAGTGATTGTTTGGTATTTGAAAATGTAAAAAAAATCTGCGATGAAAAAGGCATGAGCATATCTCAGCTTGAAAAGAAAGCTGGATTAGGAAACGGAACAATCGGCGGCTGGAGAACTTCTGCACCTAGACTTGATTCATTGCAGGCCGTTGCGAAGGTTCTAAAAGTCAAAGTGGATAAGCTGTTAAAGGAGTAAAAAGCCAATAATTGGCAATACTAACCACAAAAGGAGGTATTTATATGACAGAAAAGCAGATTTATCACGCCAAGGAATTTTTACTAAAGCTATATGCTGAACAGCTTGGATTTAAGAATCCGCAAATTACAATTACTAAAGTGAAAGGAGAGAAGAAGGATGCTTAAGAATGCAATAATTGCTTTACTTGCAACGGGATTGTTATTTAGCAACACCATCTTGTCGGAGTACGGATGGCTGGCTTACATAGCGGTATCAATGGTAGCTTTTATGGTAATCGTAGCTGTGGAAATAATAATTGAAGACCAAATGGCAAGACGCAGACGATTAAAGAGATTTAAGAGAACTGTAAACAGAAAAATAGCACTCAACCAACCGACCAAAGTTTCCTGAGTGCTATCAATAACATTACTATGCTATTTTTGTCTATTTTAACGGATAATATGGCATTTGTCAAGAGAGGATGGGATTTATGGATAGAGAATCAGTAAAAGCCAAATTGGACAATCTTATCGAAGCGAAGAAGATATATGATGCGAACATGAACATATCGAGAGATATATGTACCTGTCGTCAGCTTGATAGTGGAATCCATATTCATTACGGAATAGAAGAATTGGCAGAGATTATGGGATTTGAACTTAGAGAAATAATATGTGAATGTAGCTCATTTCCTTATCAGTATCAATTCATGTATCGCAATGTGCCATTTTTTCAAATATCAGATAAGAGGTTTAGTGGCTATGGCGATACCGAATAGTTTTATGACGTTAAGAGAAGCACCGGATAGATATGGTGTGGATGTTCAGACATTGCCAAATAAACCACAGATATATAAGCGGTGCGAATGTGGAGCAATGATATATGTTGGTGACAAGTATTGGAATTTTGATGGAAATATCGCTTGTAAGGAGTGTATTGACGAGGTTTTAAGTGATTATGAAAGGATGGCGGAATAATGGGATTGACAGTAGCAAGAATTGAGAAGGTGCAGGAAGAGTTATTTGCAAGGCTTGAGGATGATTTAGCGGTTGCAAACGACAAAGATTACTACCTTATGGGTAAGGACATTTATTACTACACAATGGCAATGAAAAATCTTGAGGAAATGAAAAGAAACGCAGGTGCAGAGTGAATAGGCGGATTGCCATTCTACACAGTTAAATAAGGAGGAAATAATATGGCAACAGTAATTTGTATTGCCGGTGAATCCGGCACAGGAAAAACAACTTCAATGAGAAATGTGGACCCTAAAACCACAATGTACATTGATTGCGACAAGAAGGGATTGTCTTGGAAAGGTTGGAAGAACAGTTTTAATGCTGAAAACAAGAACTACCTTAAGACAGATTTCCCACAAGTGGCACTGCAGGCCTTGCAGAAGATTAACGCAGATAAGAGCTACGCACATATTAAGCTTGTTGTGGTTGATACTATTAACGGACTTATGGTGGCTGATGAAATGAGAAGAAGCAAGGAAAAGGGTTATGACAAGTGGCAGGATTTGGCACAGAGCATATATGACCTTATCGATTATTCATTAACAATGCGTGATGATGTATCTATTGTATTTGTGGCTCATACGCAGACAGATCATGATGATAACGGCTATATGTTTACCAGAATTAAAACTTCCGGTAGAAAGCTGGACAAGATTACGTTGGAGAGCAAATTCTCCACAGTTCTGATAAGCAAGTGTGTTGACGGAAGATATTTGTTTGAAACGCAGGCTAATTTTTCAACGGCTAAGAGTCCCATGGGAGCTTTTGAAAGCAAGGAAATTGACAACGATATAACAGCGGTTATTACCGCTTTAAAAGAATTTTAATTAATGGAGGAAATTTATTATGCAGAAACCTAACGGATATGATGAAGCGAAAGCAAGCGGAGAATTTACTCCGGTGGAACTTGGTGGACATTACCTTGTGATTAAGCAGGTAAGTGAAAGAATGAATAAGAATAATCAGCCTATGATTGTTGTGCTTTTTGACTTTGCACAGAATGACAAGCAGCCGGGATATTTTATGGAGCAGTTTAAGAATGATATCCGTCCGGACAAGAAATGGAGCAACCAGGCAACACAGTATATCAATGTATATGACAATGACGGAAATACAAGCCGTTCATTTAAGACATTTACTACATGCGTGGAGCATTCCAATCCCGGATTCACAACACAGTGGGGCGATAACTTCTGTCAGCAGTTTAAGGACAAGAAAATCGGTGGTGTGTTTGGCGAGCAGATGGATTATTACAACGGAGATGAAAAGAAAAAGCGTGTGCTGCGTTGGTTTGTTTCTTCTGATAAGGTATCGGATGCACAGGTTCCGGAGATTAGTGAGACTCAGGCTTTTAAGTCATATAAGGCAAATGCTAACATTGCATCCGCTAATGGATTTATGAACATTCCGGATGGCATTGACGAGGAACTTCCTTTTAATTAGGTAAATGCTTATGAATATTCAAGTGGATTCCAGAGAGCATGAAAGCGAGTGGAAAAGAATAAGTAAGCAGTTTGACGAGCTGGGAGTGAAATACTTTCGCTCCAAACTGTATGTAGGCGATTATCAGAGCATGGACAACACAAGGCTTGTGGTTGATAGAAAAAAGGATTTGCAAGAGTTATACGGCAATATATGCGGTCAACATGAACGCTTCCGCAGAGAGTTTTTAAAGGCCATGGAGCAGGGAATAAAAATTGTTATTCTTTGCGAACATGGAGAAGATGTTAAGTCTTTGGAAGATGTGTATTTTTTCTATCAGCCACCTACTAAGCGTTGGCGAGTGGTAAAAAAGGAAATTAACGGCAAAGAGGTAAAAGTCCGTGAATCCTATATGCAGAAGGAAATCAACGGAAAGTCAATGTACAAATCATTTTGCACCATCCGTGACCGATATAATGTTGATTTTGTTTTCTGCACAAAGGAAGAAACTGGGAAGAAAATAGTGGAGATTTTAAGCCATGACAACCGATGAAATCAAGCAATCAGTATCAATGCAGGAAATAGTGGAACGGTACGGCATACGGATAGACCGCAAGGGATTTTGTTGCTGTCCGTTCCATAAAGAGAAAACCGGTTCCATGAAGGTATATAAGGATTCATATAACTGTTTTGGCTGCGGTGCCAATGGTGACATATTTTCTTTTGTTATGGGAATGGAGCATTGCGATTTCAAGACCGCATACAAGGCTCTTGGTGGCTCATACAAGGCAAAATCAGACCACCAACGCAACTTATATCAATACCACTTGCAAAAACGCAAGGAAAAGGAAATAAAGCGACAGCAAAGGTTAATACATGAAAAAAGGGAAATGATTGAGGAAGTTAAAATGCAGAAATTATTCAAGAAATTGTCACCGGTTTTTTCTGATGATTGGTGCGAAGCGGTAAACAGATTGGAATATTTGTATTACCGGCTTGAATTGCTAACAGAAGAAACGAGGTGATGCAGGGTTGAAACCATTAAATGAATACGATAAGCAATCAATCGTATCAAGGGAATTAATAGAGGAAATATTCGAGGAAGAAGATGAAATTGAGCGGTCCTATATGATTGCTGATTGTTCCCTTAAGGCTAAGGAGCTGGGTGTGTTGGCAATATTCAAAAAGCTGATATCTGATAGAACCAAATTGCAAAAGGAGATTGACAAGCCTACAAGGAACTATTCAAGCAACATTGGAACGACCGATTTTAATATTCCACCGGATAAGCCATATAGCAATATGATTTGCGGCTCCTGGGTAGCAAATGAAGGCGGCATTGTTTCCTACAATGTTATGGGATTGGAGCAAAGAGCCTGCCATCATCCTATCTTACCGGTTCGCAGATTATCGAACATTGAAACAAACGAGGAGAAGATTACTCTTGCATTTAAGAGAGATTACATTTGGAGAGAAGTAACAGTTGACAAGGATGTTATTTCTTCCGCAACAAAGATTATATCGCTTTCTAAATTTGGAATTTCTGTCACAAGTGAAAATGCAAAGCATCTGGTTAAATTCCTCAATGATGTGGAAAACATGAATGCAAATGACATTGTTCTTAATAATTCCACTAGCAAATTAGGGTGGCATGGAAAAGATTTTATACCATTCGACAGCGAGATTATCTTTGATGGCGATACAAGATTTAAGGATCTGTTTAAGTCAATCCACACCAAAGGAAAAGAAGAAACATGGATGAAGTGCGTTAGGGAAATCCGTTCTTCTAACAGAATGGAAACAAAAATGCTTTTATCCGCATCCTTTGCAAGTGTTCTGGTAAAGGTAATCGGATGCCTGCCATTCTTTGTAGACCTTTGGGGAGAGACAGAGGGTGGTAAATCCGTGACGCTTATGCTTGCTGCGTCCGTGTGGGCGAATCCGGACGAAAGTCAATACATTGGCGATTATAAAAGTACGGATGTAGCACTGGAAGTGAGAGCAGATGTTTTGAACAATCTGCCGGTACTGTTGGATGATACATCAAATGCCACTAAAAAGATTGTGGATGATTTTGAAAATATCATTTACCGGTTATGCTCCGGCAAGGGTAAAAGCCGTTCTAATAAGGAATTAGGCACCAATCGTGAGAACAATTGGAAAACGTGCTTTATTACCAACGGAGAGCGGCCATTAAGCGGATATGTCAACCAAGGCGGTGCTATTAACAGAATTATTGAAGTGGAAGCCGGCAACAATATTTTCAAGAATCCACAAAAAACCGTTGATATTCTTAAAGCCAATTACGGCTTTGCCGGACGCAGATTTGTTGAAGTGGTTAAGGAAATGGGTGTTAATTCCATTAAACAGATGTATGACGAGATTTGCGACAAGCTTTTCCAACAGGACAAGATGCAGAAGCAAACAATGTCACTGGCTTGTATCTTATTGGCGGATAAAATCGCCACAGAGCAGATTTTCAAGGACGGACAGTATATTTCTATGGAAGATGCAGAAAAGTGCCTTATTGACCGCACAGAGCTTTCCGAGAACGAGCGTTGCTATCAGTACATCATGGACAAGGTAGCAATGAACGGACAGAGATTTGATGCAGATACCAATTGTGAGAAGTGGGGCATTTTGGAGCATGGTTACATAGTATTTTACAGCCAAGCATTTGACGAGCTTTGCCGTGATGGTGGATTTTCCAAAAAGACATTCTTATCTTGGGCGAGAAAGAAAGGATATTTGCAGACGCAAGATGGAAGGTCTACCAAATTAAAGAAAATCAATGGTGCAACTCATAGGTGCATCTGGTTAAAGGTGGATGATGGCATTAAAACTGATGAAAACGGATTCATTCAGATAGATGAAAACATGCAGGAAGAACTGCCATTTACATAAAAGGTAACCGAGTAACCGCAGTAACCACAAAAAATTACACATTATAATGTATAAATTTTTTTATTGTTTTGTAGTTGACAGTAAATAAATTATCACAATAACGATAATAAATAAAAATATCCCTACATGCGAGAAAAATTTTGGTTACTGTGTAATTTTGGTTACCATGCCTTGAAACCACCGAAAAATCGTTGTTTTTGAGGTAACCGCTTTGGTAACCGATTTGTAAAAATGGAGATTTAAGCTATGGAAGATGATATTAAGTATATTCAAAATACCGTTTGGTCTATGTATAAGGTTTTTTCCAGTAATTACAACATGGTTGAGTACAACAATCAAGCATTGGAGCTTTGCCGGAAGTACAAAGATAATGCAAAGATGCTTTCTTTCTGTCAGAACTCAATCATTACATGGGCACCGGTTATTAACGGAATGATGGAGGAGAGGAAGGGCAATGCGAACTTACTTAGTTGTAACAAATGATGAATTTGAACAGCCGGTAGCAGAATTTGTAGGAGCAAAGAAGGTATGTGAGTTTTTGGGAGTTAGCACCAATTATCTTTACAAAATGATTAGTTGGGGATTTCCAAAGAAAAAGAAATACAAAGTGGTTGTTATTCAAGATGCACAGTATTTTTATTCACAAGAAAGCGGAAAAGAAAGAATTGCTTATACTTCTAAGCTCTGGAGAATGAGGAAAGGGGCATAATACGGAAAGAAACGTGCCTAGTAGTCGATTTAAGCCACGTTA
>JAZNMO010000206.1:0-56178 GCA_045579665.1 Lachnospiraceae bacterium | reverse complement strand
CTCCTTGGCTCACAGAACGACATGGCTACGATCCGACTTATATATGGCATATTCCCTTGCAGGACGTGACAAGAGCAGGTTGTATTTCATAATAGAAGAAAACGAAACTTGGGTATGGCTTGCCGATGGCAAGTTCAGGACCTTGGATAATCCTAAAAGGAAAAATAAAAAGCATATGCAGATTATCAAAGAGGTTGATGCAGCTGTGGTACAAAGCATTATTGATAAGACTGCAACCAATGAAACTATAAAAAGAGCTATTAAATTGTATTGTAAAGACATGATGGATGAGTCGTAAGACGACAGAAAGTGAGGAAAAAATGTCAAAGTCAGATGTTATTGAAATCGAAGGAACAGTAGTAGAGAAGCTTCCAAACACAATGTTTCAGGTAGAGTTAGAGAATGGTCATAAGGTACTTGCTCACATCAGTGGTAAGTTAAGACAGAACTTCATTCGTATCTTACCTGGAGATAAAGTTACTTTAGAATTATCACCATATGATTTATCTAAGGGAAGAATCATTTGGCGTGATAAATAAATATTATTATAGGGGTTGCAATTCTTGTAATTGTCTGCTATAATGTAAAACGGTCTTTTTGAAAGGAGGGTTTAACATGAAAGTTAGATCATCAGTAAAACCTATTTGCGAAAAATGCAAAATTATCAAGAGAAAAGGACGTATCATGGTAATCTGTGAGAATCCTAAGCACAAGCAGAGACAGGGTTAATTAACTCTACTGTATTGAAGCGGCTGACAGTATTATATTCCTGAATAATGATATTCCATTATTCACCGTCAAGGAATGATACTATTAAATATATGACAGAGATAAATTAGAATTTTGTCGTGTGTTTACTTCTTGATACCGAGAAAAGTTTCGCAAGAAACAAAGCAGGAAAAACAAGACATACCTGCTTACATCTGGAGTACCAGATACCGATGTAGTATCGGACAAATCGGATAAATATCCGATCGGGTAGATAATACCCCAATCAATTAGTTTACTTATTAATATATGAAGCAATCGTAAGATGTCTTCATGAAGCAAAATGGAGGAATTTAACATGGCTCGTATCGCTGGTGTTGACTTACCAAGAGAAAAACGTGTAGAAATCGGTTTGACTTACATCTACGGAATTGGTAGAGTAAGTGCAACAAAGATCTTAGCAGATGCAGGTGTAGACCCTGATATCCGTGTAAGAGATTTATCAGATGATGATGTTAAGAAGATTAGTGCAGTAATCGATGAGAATTACCTTGTAGAAGGTGATTTGAGAAGAGAAATCGCACTTAACATCAAGAGATTGCAGGAGATTGGATGCTATCGTGGTATCCGTCATAGAAAGGGACTTCCTGTTCGTGGTCAGAAGACTAAGACAAACGCTAGAACAAGAAAAGGTCCTAAGAGAACTGTAGCAAATAAGAAGAAGTAATATCAGCATAATTAGCTGAGCCGGATATGCAACGTAAGCATGACGGTTAACAAGTTTATATGAGAAAGTAGGTTAGTTTAAAATGGCTAAGAAAGTTACAAAGAAAGTGACAAAAAAGCGCGTTAAGAAAAACGTTGAACGCGGACAGGCACATATTCAGTCTTCTTTTAACAATACAATTGTTACATTAACAGATACTGAAGGAAACGCTCTTTCATGGGCAAGTGCAGGTGGTCTGGGATTTAGAGGTTCAAAGAAATCTACTCCATATGCAGCGCAGATGGCAGCTGAGACAGCTACAAAGGCAGCTTTAATTCATGGTTTAAAATCTGTAGATGTAATGGTAAAGGGTCCTGGTTCAGGTAGAGAAGCAGCAATTCGTGCTCTTCAGGCATGTGGTCTTGAAGTAACAAGTATTAAGGATGTAACACCTGTTCCACATAACGGATGTCGTCCACCAAAGCGTCGTAGAGTTTAATTTAGGAGGATAAAAACATGGCAGTTAATAGAGTCCCTGTTCTTAAAAGATGCAGATCTCTTGATTTAGATCCTGTATTCTTAGGATATGATAAGAAGTCAAATAGAAAATCTCCAAGAGCTGGCAAGAAGATGAGTGAGTATGGTCTTCAGTTAAGAGAGAAGCAGAAAGCAAAGTTCATCTACGGCGTTCTTGAGAAGCCTTTCCGTAACTATTACGAGAGAGCAGATAGAATGAAGGGTATGACTGGTGAGAACCTTATGATTCTTCTTGAGAGAAGATTAGATAACGTAGTTTTCAGAATGGGTTTTGCCAGAACAAGAAAAGAAGCTAGACAGGTTGTAGACCACAAGCATGTTTTAGTTAATGGCAAGATTGTTAACATTCCTTCATACTTAATCAGCGCTGGTGACGTAATCGAAATCAGAGAGAAGTCTGTAAGCATGCAGAGATTCAAGGATATCGCTGAAGTTACTAACGGTAGATTAGTTCCTGAATGGGTTGATGTTAATCAGGAGAGCTTCAAGGGAACAGTTAAGGAGCTTCCTTCAAGAGAAGCAATCGATGTTCCTGTTGACGAGATGCTTATCGTCGAGTTATATTCTAAATAATTAGAATGATTTTTATAGCAATAGAAAGTACGCTTAGCGCACTTTCTATTGTCGTAGTTAAAAACATCACATTCATAAAGGAGGGTATTTACAGTGCTGGCATTTGATTTTGACAGTCCAAACATTGAAGTGACAGAAATCTCTGAAGACAAAAGGTATGGAAGATTTGTTGTTAAGCCTTTAGAAAGAGGTTACGGTATTACATTAGGTAATTCATTAAGAAGAATTATGCTTGCTTCCTTACCTGGTGCAGCTGTAAGTCAGGTAAAGATTGATGGTGTTGTACATGAGTTCAGTTCTATTCCTGGAGTAAAGGAAGATGTTACTGAGATCATTATGAATCTCAAGAGCCTGGCAATTAAGAATAGCAGTGATTCTGACGAAGAGAAGAAGGCTGTTATTGATTTCGTGGGTGAAGGTGTAGTTAGAGCATCCGATATCCAGGTAGACCAGGATGTTGAAATTATGAATCCTGATCAGGTAATTGCTACTCTTAATGGTGGCAAAGAGAGTAAGCTTTACATGGAGCTTACAATTAAGAAGGGTAGAGGATACATCAGCGCAGACAAGAATAAGAGTGATGATTTACCAATCGGTACAATCGCTGTTGATTCTATCTTTACTCCGGTAGAAAGAGTAAACGTTACTGTTGAAAATACCCGTGTAGGTCAGAGTACAGATTATGATAAGTTGACATTAGATGTATATACTGATGCAACAGTTGCTCCGGATGAAGCAGTTAGCCTTGCAGCTAAGGTTTTAAGCGAGCATCTTAAGATTTTCATTAATCTTTCTGAGAATGCAAAGAATGCAGAGGTTATGATTGAGAAGGAAGATGACGAGAAGGAGAAGGTACTTGAGATGAGTATCGACGAATTAGAGTTATCTGTTCGTTCTTACAACTGCTTGAAGAGACCAGGAATTAACACTGTAGAAGAGTTAACAAATAAGACTTCTGAGGATATGATGAAGGTTCGTAACTTAGGACGTAAGTCATTAGATGAAGTTTTAGCTAAGTTAAAGGAATTAGGTCTTCAGTTAAATCCAATGGATGAATAAATTGCAGACTTGATTTATATAGCAGATGCGGTAAATCCAAAGGGTGCGCATTTGTGCTCATGAAATGGAATTATTAACTAACATTTGATAAGTAAGTCCAAAGTGCGTTGTCATTTGTTCCACTAATGAGGGTACTTAATTCGAGAAAGAAGTACGTCCTCGAACGAAAGGAGCCAATTATGGCAGGTTATAGAAAGTTAGGCAGAACATCTAGCCAGAGAAAAGCATTATTAAGAAATCAGGTAACAAATCTTTTATATCATGGAAAGATTGTTACAACAGAAGCTAAGGCTAAGGAAGTACAGAAGATTGCTGAAGGTCTTATCGCATTAGCTGTTAAGGAGAAGGATAACTTCGAGACAGTTAAGGTTACTGCTAAGGTAGCTAAGAAGGACAAAGATGGCAAGAGAGTGAAGGAAGTTGTAGATGGTAAGAAGGTTACTGTTTACGAAGAAGTAGAGAAGGAAATCAAGAAGGATATGCCTTCAAGACTTCACGCTAGAAGACAGATGCTCAAGGTATTATATTCTGTAACTGAGGTTCCAACAGAGAACACAGGAAAGAAGAAGAATACTAAGGAAATCGACCTTGTAGCTAAGTTATTTGATGAGGTTGCACCTAAGTATGCAAGCCGTAAGGGTGGTTACACAAGAATCATCAAGATCGGTCAGCGTAAGGGTGACGGCGCATTAGAGGTTGTACTTGAGTTAGTATAATTAGATGATTTGGAACGCGTTCTTGAAAAAGGACGCGTTTTCTTACATTATAGGATTAATCCGATAATATAAGAAAATAAAGAGGGCAATATATGTACATTGGAATTTGCGAAGATGAAGCAATACAATTAGAATATTTGAAGAAGAAAATAGATAATTATTGTAAGCAGGCGGGAGAAGTGTGCAGGCTAGAGAGCTTTGAAAGTGCGGAGGAGCTTTTGTTTAAGTATGAGCAGAGTTTGCCGTTTGACTGTATACTATTAGATATCCGTATGGGCAAAATGGATGGTATGGAATTAGCTGCCAAGATTCGGGTACGAGACCGTCAGCTGCCTATCATATTCGTGACAGGAGATAAGGATGCTGTATTTGACGGATATAAAGTTGGAGCAATACGTTACTTGTTAAAACCCATTAAAGATGAGGAGTTAACTGAGGCACTGGACTTTGTGAAAACAGAGCTTCATGGTTCGGGGCAGCACTCACAAGTAACGAAGGGAGATTACTTTTGTTTTAACTATGCAGGAGAATATACCAAGATAGAAAAGTCGTTAATAAAGATGATAAGGGTTCAAGGGCATTATATTACGATTTGTACAGAGGATATGTCTAAAGAATATACCTTTAAGGAAACCATGAAGGGAATTCGTGAACAGATAAAGGATAATAGATTTGCATTGGCAAGTCGTTCAGAACTTGTGAATTTGGAATATGTGAAGTCAATTTCAAGAACAGAGTGTATCTTAACAACTGGAGAGAAGCTAGCAGTTAGTAGAAGTTGCTATAATGAGTTTAATCAGGCATTTATTAGATTATATATGTAACAGGTTTTGCCATTGCATAGAATCATATAAAGGCGGCAAACAAATGTGTTAGTAAGAATAGAGAATTTGAGATACTTAGCTATAGGAGAAGTATATGCAAGACAATATTACATTGATACTTACAGGATATGCGATGCTTGTAACGTTGTTTTTTTTAGTCTATGTGTTGGTTAGAAAGCGTCAGCAGGACAAGCATTTCTATGAGTATCAGGATAAAGTATTAAATATACAAATGGAAGAAATGAATGATATCTACATGACCATGCGTGGCTGGCGTCATGATTACCATAATCATATGCAGGCAATCAAGGCGCATTTGGGGGCAGGGCAGATAGCAGAGGCAAATGAATATGTAGATAAGATGGATGATGAACTGGATAGGATTGACTTTGAATATAAGACAGGCAATATTGGTGTGGATGCGATATTGAATAGTAAGTTAAGTTTGGCAAAAAAGCATGGTATCGATATTAAATGTGATACTGTGCTTAATAGTGAGATAAGCATTCCACAAATAGACTTGTGTGTACTACTAGGTAATCTTGTGGACAATGCAATAGAGGCTTGTGATAAGTTGCAAGAAGGCCAGAGAAGGTTCTTGCGTATCTATATGTGTATTCGTCATAGTCAGTTATACATTTCGGTCTCTAATGCGACTAATGAGGTGATTCGTAAACTGGATAAGGATTACATCAGCAGTAAACGTGGTAATCATGGACATGGACTAAAGCGAATTAATCTGACAGTGGAAAAGTATGGTGGGTATATTAATCGTCAGAATGAGCCTGGTGTATTTGTGACAGAAATTATGCTGCCACTTGAGATGGATTAAATGTATTTCGTGAACGAAAATTTGCATTTTAGGAATTTGTTTACCGAATTAAATAGAGTTATATTAGAATAAGCATATGGAAACATATGCTTATTTCTGTATGCAGTTTCTAAAGAAATAAGATTTTCATGATCATTCAGTAAATGATAATACAGACAGAACTAAATATGGTGATGTATAGTATTTTTGAATATATGAGATTGTATCATATAAGAATTAGGGGGAGAGGATTGACGAAGTGAGAAAGGAAAAGAAAGTAAAACCAAAATATTCATTCATAAGTAATCTATGTTTTATTATGAAGCAGCTTCATGAAGACCATGGCTGGAAGGCATGGTTTGCATTTGCAGCGCTTATATCATCAGTATTTATGGGGAACTTTCTACAAGTTTTGATTCCAGCGGTAGCAGTGCATGGAATAGAGCAACAGAGAGGCGTGAAGTTCTTCTTAATGACGGTTGGCGTAGTAGTATTTATTAGAGGAATAGTTACTAATATAGAACAAGGGCTAGGACAGTACTGGGGGATGTATGGAACTTGTACAAGATGCTTTAGCTTTGAAGGGAAGCTAATCGAGAAGGCGCTTACAACAGATTATCAAAATGTAGAAAGCTATGAGAAGCGTAAGCTAGTTGGAAAAGCCAGTCAGGCTTTATCCGGAAATTGGCAAGGACTTGAGCGAGTGTACAAGGAATTTACCAATGTAGTAATCAATGCAATCGGCCTAATTGCCTATGGCGCAGCAATTTTAACAGTGGACATTCGTATCTTGATTGTTTTAATTCTGATGCTGGTATGCAATATTTATAGCAATAATTTTGCAAGAGATTTTGTAAAGCAGACTCGCGAAGAGGATAGCGAAGCGAATCGTAAATTTTGGTATTTGTCTGATAAAGCAAAAGATATAGTAGCAGGTAAGGATGCACGTATTTATCGCATGGAAAAGTGGTTTGGGGATTTGTTGCATAGCTATGTGGAGAAGGGAGTGGCTTGGCAGAAGAGAGTGGAAAAGCATTATTATCTGCCGGTTGTATCAGATACCATATTTGTCGCATTACGAGATGGATTAGCATACGTGATACTGATTCATCTGGCGATTCAGGGCGAGATTACACTTGCGACATTTACCTTGATGTTTGGAATTATTGGTGAATTTTCTAATTGGTTATTTGGATTTGTGAATGCGTACAACACTATGATGGATTCCAATGTAATGATATGTGATTTACGTGAAATGTTGGACTTGAAAGACGCTTTTAAGCGAGGATTAGGCATAGAACCCGATGTTACAAAGTATCCACCAGAGATTGAACTTAGAAATGTTTCTTTTTGGTATGAGAATGAGGAAGAGAAGATACTTGATCATGTGAATTTACATATACGAGCAGGAGAAAAGCTTGCACTGGTAGGAAATAATGGTGCAGGAAAGACGACACTTGTAAAGCTTCTCTGTGGTTTCTATCAGCCTAAAGAAGGTGAGATACTGATAAATGGCGTATCAATTCAGGAATACAATATAGAAAGTTATTTTAAAATGCTGGGGGTTGTATTTCAGGACATAGAGGAGCAGGCGTTTTCACTGTTAAGCTTAGTGGCTGCAAGGGAAGAGGACGAGGCAGACCAAGAGCTATTCTGGAAGTCGATAAAGGAAGCTGGATTATATGATAAGATTAACTCTTTGAATAAGAAAGAGTTGACACATATTACACCCATATTTGATGATGAGGGAATTCGTTTATCAGGCGGCGAAATGCAGAAACTAATGTTGGCAAGATGTATCTATAAAGATGCACCGTTCTTAATCTTAGACGAACCAACTGCTGCTCTTGACCCACTGGCAGAAAGTGCAATGTATGAGGAATATAATAAGCTGACAGAGGATAAGACTAGTTTATTTATTTCACATCGACTGGCGAGTACACGTTTTTGTGATAGAATTATTTTTCTTGAGGACGGAAAGATTATTGAGTCAGGTAGTCACGAAGAACTCATGAAGCTCGGACAACGATATGCTCATATTTATGAAGTGCAGAGTCATTACTATAAGGAAGATGCAAAAGAGGGCGACATGGAGGCTGCATATGAAAGCTAATAGTATATTGGAAAGAAATATCAGAATATTGAAATGGGTATACAAAGTATGTCCAAGTTATCTGCTGCTTATGTTGGTGGAAGAGGCCATTAGAATGGCAAAAGTATTCCTCAATATTTACATGACAGCATGTGTAATTAATGAGATTGCTGTTGGGAAATCAGAGGAAAAGATTGTTACACTAGCGATTGGATTAGTAGTATGCTATATGTCAATGTCATTGATTCAATGGGCAATTGATAAGGTTCTCATTGTAAAAAGACGCCGTGTAGAGAATGGAATTAAGGTATCCATGGCGGAGAAATCAATCACCATGGACTATCAGGTGCTGGAAAATTCAGCAACACAGGATATGGTAAAACAGATTGAAGATGGTGAAAATTATTCGGGTGGTTTGAATTCCTATTGTCAGTATATAGCAAGTATTTTCCGATGCGCTTTTGTTATTGTATATTCTATCTTTTGGTTAACACCGTTGTTTCGAGCTGAATTAAACTATGATATAGGATTGTCAGACACGCTGGTCAGTATTATGAACAGTGTATGGACAGATTTAATAGTAATAGCTGTGTTCATAGGGATTATGTATTATTTATATATTCAGCTAAAGAGGATTAGCAAAATCCAGAATGAAGGATTTGAACATGGGGTGCGTAGTAACAGGAAATTTGGTTATTTTATTTCTTATGTACATGATTATGCAAAGGGTAAAAGTGTTCGCATCTATAATATGCTTCCAATGCTTCGCAAGAAAATGGCAATTGAAAAAGAATGCATGACAGATATTTGGATGAAGCAAGCAAGAGGTATCATGAGGGTAAATCAACAGGAAAAGCTTTCATTCACACTATGTCAGCTATTAGGGTACACATATGTTGGACTCAAGGTATTAGGCGGTGCAATCACCATTGGAGAACTTACTCTGTATGTCGGAATTGCAGTTGCGTTATATCAAAACATTAGTGAAACATTAGATATTGTGAGCTGGCTCATTATGACTAGTCAGTATCTCAGTAACTACGTCGAATACCTCGACCTTCCAAATGAAAAATACGACGGTACACTCCCTGTAGAAAAGCGCTTAGATAATGAATACGAGTTAGAATTCCGTAATGTATCCTTTCATTATCCTAATAGCAAGGAAATGGTACTGGAAAATGTGAATGCCAAGATTCATGTGGGAAAGAAAATGGCAATCGTAGGTAAGAATGGTTCAGGAAAATCTACATTTATCAAGCTGCTTTGTCGCCTGTATGACCCAACCGAGGGAGAAATCCTATTAAATGGTATTGATATCCGCAAGTATGATTATGACGAGTATCGTAATCTGTTTGGGGTGGTATTTCAGGACTTTCAGCTATTCTCATTTTCTGTAGCGCAGAACGTAGCAGCAGGTGTTGAGTATGATGCTGATAGAGTTTGGACTTGTCTGGAACAGGCTGGCATGAAAGAAAAGGTACAAGGCTGGGAGAAAGGAATCGAAACAGTCATCTATAAACAAGATGATGAAGGAGTGGAAATCTCAGGTGGAGAAGCGCAGAAGCTTGCGATAGCAAGAGCACTTTATCGAAATGCGCCTGTAGTTATTTTAGATGAGCCGACAGCAGCGCTAGACCCGATTGCAGAGCTAGAGGTTTATGAGAAGTTTGATGAAATGATAGAGGATAAGACAGCGATTTATATTTCGCATCGTATGTCCAGCTGCCGTTTCTGCAAGAATATATTGGTGTTTGATGGTGGTAAGATTGTGCAGATGGGAAGTCATGAAGCATTATTAGAAAAGGAAGACGGTTTGTATGCTCAGCTGTGGGGAGCGCAGGCCAGTTATTACCAATAAAGAGTTAGTAAGACAAAAAGAAGTGACATTGTAGGTACATGTACTAAAATGTTGCTTCTTTTACTTTGTATGAGCAGATGCCGAATAAAAAGTACTTGTATTAATTTATCGGATAAAATATAGTATAATAGTAATTATTCATGAATGTACTGAATGAATTATGTATAATAGACTAGACTATTTGTGTAATCGAAGGTTGGAAGAATAAGAAAGAGTTGGGAACTATGGTAGGGGACAGAATTTATTCGCGAGAAGAAGCATGCTATATTTTACAGGTGAATCTCAATGCAGGAGAGGAAGAAATTAAGAAGGCATATCGTAATCTGGCAAAGCAGTATCATCCGGATTCCAATCCAAATCAGAATACGCATCAGATTTATCTTAAGATTCATGCAGCATATGAATATTTACAGGAGCATCCTTATCAGGCCCCTGTGATTATGCCTGCAAGACCTGTAAGAATCTTTGAGACGAATGCGAAGACAAAAGCGCAGCATAGACAGCAGCAGAGATTTCAGGAAGAACGTAAGCGCGCATTAGAGCGTGAGAAAGAAGAGCGCGTTAAGAAGTTTAAGGAGGCGCAAGAAGCGAAGAAAAAGCAGGAAAAGCCTCAAACCAGCGAGGAAGAAGTACTTAACAAAATTCGTGCAATATGGCTTGCTGAGACTATTAAGCGCCAAATGGAGCAAGATAAAAAAGACAAGGATGCCAAGGTGCGCAAACAGGTGTATCAGGCATTTATGCAGCAGAAGTTAAATGAAGAGGAAGAACTCAAAAGTAGGAAGTAAGTTCACCAAATGGGTGATATAAAATAAGGAACAGAAACGGACACAGGGAACATCGGATATGAGTATTATTAAGATAAAGGATTTAATATTTGAATATATCAGACGTGATGAAGAGGGTAACGTAGAGGGCATTACAAAGGCTGTTGATGACGTTAGTCTTAATATTGAACAGGGAGATTTTGTTGCCATTTTAGGACATAATGGCTCTGGAAAGTCAACCCTAGCTAAGCATTTGAATGCGATTCATTATCCGACAGAAGGAACTGTGTGGGTAGATGGTAAGGATACACAGAAGGAAGAGTATCTGTGGGATATTAGACAGACTGCTGGTATGGTATTCCAGAATCCTGACAATCAGATTATTGGACAGGTTGTAGAAGAGGATGTAGGTTTTGGACCTGAGAATATGGGAATAGAGACCAAACAGATATGGGAACGCGTGGAAGAGAGCTTGAAGGCAGTAGGAATGTATGAATATCGTAAGCATTCGCCGAATAAGCTGTCAGGCGGTCAGAAGCAGAGAGTATCTATCGCAGGTGTGATTGCTATGCATCCAAAGTGCATTATCTTGGATGAACCAACAGCGATGCTGGATCCGAAGGGAAGAAAAGAAGTAATTCGTGCTATTCGTGCGTTAAATGATGTAGAGAAGATAACCATTATCTTGATTACTCATTATATGGAAGAAGTAATTTACGCCGATAAGGTCTTTGTTATGGATCAGGGAAGAATAGAGCTACAAGGAACGCCAAAGGAGA
Organism: Lachnospiraceae bacterium; assembly: GCA_045579665.1. Classification (GTDB taxonomy): domain Bacteria; phylum Bacillota; class Clostridia; order Lachnospirales; family Lachnospiraceae; genus COE1. The sequence goes on along the minus strand of JAZNMO010000206.1, from coordinate 44,748 downwards.
TATTTTCAAAGGTGGACAGATTAAAGCAGCTTCGCCTTGATGTGCCACAAGTAACTTTATTAGCACATGAGCTTCGTAAGGAAGGATTTCCGATTCCAGAGGGGGTTTTAACAAAGGAAGAATTTGCACAAGCAATTGATAGATGTATAGATGAGATTATGTAGTAATGGAGGAAAAGTCGTGCCAATTATAATAGACCATGTAAGTCATATATACGGTGAAGATACGCCATTGGCTGTTCATGCCTTAAAGGATATTAATTTAGTGATTCCTGATGGACAATTTATTGGCTTGATTGGACATACAGGCTCGGGTAAATCAACACTGGTGCAGCATCTTAATGGTTTGATGAAAGCGACCAGTGGTGCGATTTATTTTAATGGCGAGGACATTGACGATAAGGATTATGATAAGAGAAAGCTTAGAAGCAAAGTAGGACTGGTATTTCAGTATCCTGAGCATCAGCTGTTTGAAACAGATGTATTTACAGATGTTTGTTTCGGACCGAAGAATCTAGGGTTATCGGAGAAGGAAGTACAGCTGAGAGCCTATGAAGCATTGAAGCTAGTAGGATTAAAGGATGAATACTTTTATCAGTCACCTTTCGATTTATCCGGTGGTGAGAAGAGACGAGTGGCAATAGCAGGTGTGCTTGCTATGAAGCCTGATTATCTGATTTTGGACGAGCCCACTGCGGGTTTGGATCCTAAGGGCAGAGATGAGATTCTTGACCAGATAGCGAAGCTAAAGGAAGAAACAGGAATCACAGTTATTTTGGTTTCACATAGCATGGACGATGTGGCGAAGTATGTGGATAGAATCATTGTTATGAATAAGGGCAGTGTGATGTATGATGACGAGCCGAGGGCAGTATTCCGGCATTATGCAGAACTTGAGGAAATTGGGCTTGCAGCACCACAGGTAACCTATATTATGAAGAGTCTGCAAGACAAGGGATTTGATGTCAGTGATGATGTAACCACGATTGACGAGGCTAAAGAAGAGATAAAGTCATATTTTACAAAGCTTGTTAAGGCGAAGAGAAGTGGCTTTTAAGCAGAACATGTAATAGAAAGATTTACGAGGATTAAAAATGCTCAGAGATATTACGTTAGGACAATATTATCATGCGGATTCGGTAATACATAGACTGGACCCCAGAGTAAAGCTGGCAACAACTATCATATTTATTATATCGTTATTTGTATTTGACGGTATCGCAGGATATTTGGTAGCAGCGGCGTTTTTGGCTGTTGTAATTAAGCTATCTAAGGTGCCGTTCAAATTCATGGTAAGAGGTATGAAAGCAATTATTTTTCTGCTGTTGATTACAGTAGTTTTTAATCTGTTTTTGACGCCGGGTGAACCTTTGGTATCCTTTTGGGTGCTGACCATTACCAAGGAGGGTGCCAAGCTGGCAGGACTCATGGCAATCAGACTTTCATTTCTGATTATTGGTTCATCGGTCATGACATTAACAACTACACCAAATCAGTTGACAGACGGTTTGGAGAAGATGCTGGGACCATTGAAGAAGATTCATGTACCAGTACATGAGATTGCCATGATGATGTCTATTGCACTACGATTTATACCGATTCTCATGGAAGAAACAGATAAGATTATGAAGGCGCAGATGGCAAGATGTGCTGATTTTGAAAGCGGTAATATATTAAAGCGTGCCAAGAATATGGTTCCGTTATTGGTGCCGCTCTTTATATCGGCGTTCAGACGTGCAGATGACCTTGCTATGGCGATGGAGGCAAGATGCTATCGTGGTGGTGAGTTTCGTACAAAGATGAAGCCATTACATTATGAGAAGCGTGACTTTGTGGCGTATGGTATTGTGATATGCTATCTGGTAATTGGCGTGATGGCAGGAAAGCTCATGGGGATATTGTTATGAAGCGTGTAATGCTTACCGTGGCTTATGACGGAACAAACTATCATGGCTGGCAGCTACAGCCCAATGTAGTGACTGTTGAGTCTGTGTTAAATGAGGCGCTGACAGATTTGTTCAAGGAAGAGATTAAGGTAATTGGTGCGTCCAGAACAGATACAGGAGTACATGCGTTGGGAAATATTGCGGTATTTGATACCAATGCAAGGATGCCGGGAGAGAAGGTTTCTTATGCTTTGAATCAGAGACTGCCGCAAGATATCCGGATACAGGCATCAAGGGAGGTTCCTACGGATTTTCATCCACGCAAACAGAACAGTCAAAAGACCTATGAATATAAGATACTGAACTGTGAGTTTCCACAGCCAGTAATGAGATTGTATTCACATTTTACTTATGTGCCTCTTGATGTAGAGAGAATGCAGAGAGCGGCAAAGTATTTTATAGGTGAACATGATTTTAAGAGCTTTTGCAGCGTGAATACAGTTGCGGAGACCACGGTAAGAGAAATCTTTGACCTCACTGTGGAGAAGCATGAGAATCTGATTACAATTTGTGTAACAGGTTCAGGCTTCTTATATAATATGGTTCGTATTATTGCAGGAACCTTGATGGAGGTAGGACGTGGTAATATGGAGCCAGAAGATATTCCAGAGATTATCAATGCATTAGACAGAACAAAGGCAGGGCCTACAGCACCTGCTTGTGGATTGACACTGGTACGGTATCATTATGTGGATGGAATTCCGGAAATTACGAAGTGATGTGGATAAATCATAAAATATATTATACAATATTTGTAAAAAAGTAATTGACATCCAGAAAATCGTATAATATACTATTTTAGTATGGCGACGTGTGGATAGCTGGTATCAAAAGCCCCGATACACAGTGAAAGCGTGTTGTCAGTATAGTCCAATAAGTCGTTTCGCAAAGCGTAACGACGTTTGGTGGTAACTCTGTGAGTTAACTAGGTACGGCCGGACATTCCGTATTGACGTGATTCAGACAGGGAGAACCAATGATAGGAAAGTCTAAGACTTATTTTATGGAGGTAACACGATGAAAACATTTATGGCTAGTCCAGCTACAATTGATAGAAAATGGTATGTAGTAGACGCTACAGGCATGACATTAGGACGTTTAGCATCAGAAGTTGCTAAGGTTTTAAGAGGAAAGAATAAGGCAATCTTCACACCACATATCGATACAGGTGATTATGTTATCGTAATCAACGCTGAGAAGATTAAGGTTACTGGTAAGAAGATGGATCAGAAGATTTACTACCATCACTCAGATTACGTTGGTGGTATGAAAGAAGCTACTTTAAGAGAGAAGTTAAACAAGAAGCCAGAGCAGGTTATCGAGTTAGCTGTTAAGGGAATGCTTCCAAAGGGACCTTTAGGAAGAGAAATGTACAAGAAGTTGTTCGTATACGCAGGATCAGAGCACAATCATGCAGCTCAGAAGCCTGAGGTATTAACATTTTAATCAAAGGGACATATAAAGGAGGATATAAAAATGGCTAAGGCAGCAAATGCTTCAAGATATTATGGTACAGGTAGAAGAAAAAAAGCTATCGCTAGAGTATATTTAGTACCTGGAACAGGTAACATTACAATTAATAAGAGAACCATCGACGTGTTCTTTGGTTTAGAGACATTAAAGACAATCGTTCGTCAGCCATTAGTAGCTACAGATACAGTTGAGAAGTTTGATGTACTTGTTAACGTATGTGGTGGTGGTTATACAGGACAGGCTGGAGCTATCAGACATGGTATCTCTAGAGCTTTATTACAGGTAGATGCAGATTACAGACCAGTTCTTAAGAAGGAAGGCTTCTTAACACGTGATCCTCGTATGAAGGAGCGTAAGAAATACGGTCTCAAGGCAGCTCGTAGAGCACCTCAGTTCAGCAAGAGATAATTTCTTTAAAAGATTTGATAAACATAAACAGCAGCTTAAAAACCCTAAAGCATTATGCTTTAGGGTTTTTTGTTGTGGTTTATTCATCATCATTAGAATTCCAAGTAGATGTGAAATGTATATTTCCTGAATCAAAGTCCATGGCGGTGTTGTCCGATAGGCGCATATAAGTATTTCCATCTGAATCCATTGCCATGTTGTCAGAAATGGAGAATAGGCAATCTCCATCGCTATAATCGAAAGTATTTTGTCCCATATTCTTACCCCTTTCTTGGTCTCATGTTAATAATTTGGTTATATGAAGCATTTAGTGTATCAATAAGGCGGTTGACATCAGCGTTTTGAGACTGAGCATTAATGGAAATAATGTTTGTGATAACTGTATCTCTAGAGACTGGGTCATAGATACTTATAATGAATCCGTTATTATGAAAGTAGAAATACTCTAATGACATTTTTAGAATCATATCCTTAGGATAATGAGGGTATTCTTTTTCATAATATTTGATAGTCTTACTAATGAGTTTGTTTATTTTTGTGTAAGCATTTTGATTATGTGTGATGCAACGATTTAATATAATTTCAGTATAGGAATGCTTTTTCTTTATTAGCTGTTCAAGTAGATTACTTATATACGGAAACATATAGTGATTTTCGTGATTAAATTTACTTATAATCGTGAACTCTTCCGAAAAATAGTCCAATACTGATTTGTTAGAGGTTGTGATATGCATAATCAGATTTTCATCATAGTAGTCGTCAAACTCTTCAGGGTTGCTAGGCCAATAATTGGTTAAATAAAGCGGAGGGATTTCCCTGGCTCGAAGCTTTGTCAGCATATCCCAATCTTCATTTTCGATTGCTAAAGAAATCATTTGACGTCTTAACTGATCACGAGTTGCTAATCTTGAATTTAAGATATCGGTTTCATAAGGCTTTTTTCTTTCAATGCTAGTTCCGGCACCAAAGCTGAAAGCATAATCCTCTTTATTATCACTATCAAACCAAATATAGTTATTATCCATTAAATATTTGAGAAAATCATAGTTTTTGAATTCCAAGGCATAATCAATTACTGTTTTATTGTATTCATCGGCGTTAAGAATGAGGTCATCATCCCTATGAATGTACTGCTCCCACAAATGCTCATCTTTGGTAAATGATATTTGATAATTGGTAACGCGTCCATTATCAGGCACAAAATAATTTCCAGCGCTTAATATTTGTTCACATGTTACGTCTAAGAGCTGGGTAAAGTACTGTAGGTCCTTGAGTTGGATTGATTTATTACCGTTTTTGATTTGTGAAAGTCGATTTGCCATTTTTTGTATACTCACATCATCGGCTTCAACTCCTGTTAGTTCGATATACGCCTTGCAAAACTGCCTTCCAGATTTGAATTTTTGCGTAATTAATTCTGAGAGGTATAATCCGATTTTTTTGTCATCTTCTACTATGAACATTATATATTCCTCCTATGCGAAATGTTATCTGTAAATATGATATTTTAATGTGGGTTATATTACTATCCCCCAAAAGGTATATGCAAAAAGTATATATCTTATATATGCAAAAATAATATATGCTTTTTGCATATATTATAATTTATTAAAATATACTTGTAAACAAAAAAATAGTTCGGTCACCACCGACTCGGTTGCGACCGAACTAAAAACATTACACAATCTTAATCCGATACTTCCTCAACCAATATTCCACCTGTAACATATAAGCCAGCATCTGAGGACCTGCCATCAGCTGTCCATACCAAGGCTTGCCATAGTCAGAAGGACTATCTACAAAGGCATGAACCTTCTTGGTATCAAGCAAAGCTCTAATAGGCGAATTTGCATCGGCAAGCACTTCCTTTAAATTATCAGCCAGTAATTTCTCATAGGCAGGGTCATAGGTCTTGGGATATGGACTTTTCTTACGCCATAGGACATCGTGAGGCAGAAAACGTTCACTAGCGTAGCGAAGCAGTCCCTTTACAATGCCATCAGGACATTTCATTTCCCAAGGAACATTAAATACATATTCTAAGATGCGGTGGTCGGCAAGAGGCACACGAGCTTCCAGACCGTTATACATGCTGGTGCGGTCCATACGGTCTAGGAGAGTTACCATGAACCAACGTAGATTAAGGTAAGCAATCTCACGACGACGCTTCTCAGTAGGAGAATCTTCTGCAAGAAGCGGTGTTTCGGAGATGGTCTTCTCATAAGCGGCACGGGCATATTCCTCCATATGAAGGTCATGAATCAAATTATCATCCAAAAGTACCTGACGTGGTGCCATGTCTCTTGACCATGGAAAGGCAGGCGTTTCAAAGGCTTCCTTGCTGTGAAACCAAGGATAACCGCCGAAGATTTCATCTGCACATTCGCCTGTCAAAGTTACTTTATTAATATCCCTTACCTGTGAACAAAAGTAGAGCATGGAGGATTCTACATCAGCCATACATGGCAGGTCTCTGGCATCTACAGCTTTGAAAAGGCAGTCGTACTGGTCCTGATTGGTACATTCCAGATAGTAGTGATTTGTACCGCTAAATGCTACCATTTTATCTACAAAAGGGCGGTCCTGACTTGGCTGAAAGGAGTTTGCCTGAAAGTAACGGTCATTATCCTTAAAATCAAAAGAAAAGGAATTTAATACACGGCCTTCCTTGCGCAGTTTATCGGCGCAGATGGCAGTAACCAGACTGCTGTCTACACCACCCGATAAAAAGGTACTGATAGGAATATCCGAAAGCATTTGCTTCTCTACGGAGTCCTGTACAAGCCAAGCAGTTTTCTCTATGGTTTCCTCCATGGAATCCTCGTGAGGACGGCTTTCTAACTGCCAATAGAAGTCTTTAGAACAGCCATTTGAACCATACGCAATATACTGACCCGGTAACACCTCGAGAATATTCTTAAAGACACCCTTTCCGTAAGATTTGGCAGGACCGAGTGCGAAGATTTCACATAGTCCGTCTCTATCCAAGACAGGCTTCACATCGGGATATGCAAATAGTCCCTTAAGCTCAGAGGCAAATACCAGGGTATCTCCTACAAAGGTATAAAAGAGAGGTTTGACTCCCAGTCTGTCACGGAATAAAAAGAGTTTTCCATGAACTGTGTCCCGGATGGCAATGGCAAAGATACCATTTAGTTTTTTGATAAAATCCTGCCCATGTAACAGATAGCCCTCGAGAATAACTTCCGTATCGCTGTTGGTACGAAAATGGGCGCCTTCGTCTATAAGCTCTGCCTTTAGTTCCTTCATATTGTAGATTTCACCATTAAATACAATAGCATATTCTGTTCCGCCACAGTTTTTTATAAGGGGCTGTGCACCTGTCTTCAAATCAATAATTGCAAGACGTACGTGTGCAAGACCACAGGAGGAATCCAAGTAGCTTCCCCTGCCGTCAGGTCCGCGCCTTTTCTGTGCTTCATTCATTTCTTCTAAAATATGACGCCATTTGGCTTCTTCTGTTTTATAGTTCTTGTTGGGATTAAAAAATCCTGCAATACCACACATGATTTATTCTCCTTTTTCATATTAATGAGTATCAATACGGTACTAAAGAATGACAGGCTGATATTGTCTGCCCTCTAAGGCGGCTTCAATAGAAGGTATGAGGAGCTTGGTGTGTGCAATCATGGAATTGGGTTTCTTCTCAGGATTATCTTGCCCAAAAGGAATAAAATATATGTTTTTGGTGTTCATCAGAAGACCAATATTTTTCATATTCATGCCGAGAGCGTCGTTGGTGGAAATAGAAATCAAAAGCGGTTTATTGTTACGAAGATGCGCCTTGGCAGCCATCAAAGTCGGAGTGTCGGTAATGCCGTTGGCAAGCTTGGCAATGGTGTTACCTGTGCAGGGAAAGAGCACAAGAATATCAAGATTGTTCTGAGGGCCAATAGGCTCTGCGTCAGGTATGGTAAGAATGGGTTTGAGTCCTGTTAGCTTCTCTGCTTTTGATACAAAGTCTTCTGCCTTTCCAAAGCGGCTGTTAACGGATGCAGCATTGTAGGAAAAGATGGTCTGGACAGTTGCACCCTCATCCAGCAGCTTTTGTAATTCGATAAATGCACTCTTGAAGGTACAGAAGGAACCTGTAAATGCGATTCCGATATGTTTTCCTGATAATGACAAAGTAATCACTCCTATATTTTATTCATGGTTATTATTTTTTTGATGGCTGTAGCGCAGGACTCGGGAGAGTATTTTCCGGGAAGCGCAAGGCAAAGGGAAGCATTTACGCCTAAACGGGCAGCAGCTTCATAATCAATACCTCCCGGTGCTGATGCAATGTCAATAATTGTAACAGAGGATTTCAATTTTCGAAGCTGTTTGTCGGTAAGGACAAGGGCAGGTATGGTATTGAAAATAAAGTCAAATTCATTGCCTCTCTCGCCGAAATCATCAAGTGGCAGGGCATAATCGGCAACGATATCGGCCCAACAGCGTTCTTCTTCTTCGGTAGAGTAGACGGATACATGGCAGGACATACCACGCAGATATTTGGTTAATGTACGTCCACAGCGTCCATAGCCAAGAACTGCACATTTGCTGTGGTGCAGATTACGAGGACTTCTCAGAATTGCCTCGCAGATAGCACCCTCAGCAGTGGCAAGTGTATTGTAGATGGCAAGTGTGTTGTTTTGCATCAGGTCGTAGGCATATATGCCTTTTTCTTTTGCGCCTTTTAGAAAGCTTTCGGGGATACAACCCGCATAAAAAGTTTGACCCGGCTTCATAATATTGAGTATAAAATCAAGTGTAAAATCATTCTCTGATACAGTCTGCTTCAAAAAGGAGCCGTTCTGACAAAGCGGAATCGGACCAATTACGCAGTCGCAGGAGCGGATTGCATTTTCCAAAGAAGTGGCTTTTGTGCATCTGTCGGGAGTTTTCTCAAGAGCATAATAAATAATGCGGCCGGGAAGGAGCGCAAGTTGCTCTGCCAGATATACCTGTCGCATATCCCCGCCGATTACGGCATAATCATACTGCGAACATTTCATTGAGGGATTCCTTACTAAATGCAATTTTTCTTTATTATATGCAGAAAAATACGCATGGTGAGAAAATAGGCTTGACAGACTATGCCAATTAAGACTATTTTAATAGATAAGAATGAGAAGGAGGAGCGTATATTATGAGTTTTGATGCAAAGAAGGTTAAGGATGATTGTGTCGCATGGATTCGCGATTTTTTTGAGAAGAATGGTGCAGATTGTAATGCCGTAATTGGTATTTCGGGTGGAAAGGACAGCTCAGTAGCAGCAGCTTTATGTGTGGAGGCACTGGGAAAGGATAGAGTTATCGGCGTATTGATGCCTAAGGGAGAGCAGCACGATATAGATTGTGCAAGACAGCTTGTGGAGCACCTTGGAATCAAGAGCTATGAGATTAATATTTTGAAGGCAGTACAGGGAATCGAAGAGGAACTAAAGAAGGCAGGAATTCCTGAGTCTGACCAGAGCAGAATCAACCTTCCGCCTCGAATCCGTATGTCAACTCTGTATGCGGTGAGCCAGAGCCATAACGGAAGAGTGGTGAATACCTGTAATCTGTCAGAGGATTGGGTAGGCTATTCGACCAGATATGGTGACGCGGCAGGCGATTTCAGTCCGTTGTCACTTTTGACCGTTGCGGAGGTTATTGAGATTGGTGTTGTATTGGGCTTGCCTGAAAATCTTGTAAATAAGACACCGATTGACGGATTGTGTGGCAAGACAGACGAGGATAATCTTGGCTTTACTTATGCCACACTGGACAAGTATATCCGTACAGGCGTATGCGAAGATGAAGCAATTAAGAATAAGATAGATACGATGTATAAGAGAAGCCGCTTCAAACTGGAGTTGATGCCGGTCTTCCCTTATCAGCCATAAGTATATAAGCGTTGTCATTAATGATTATTAGAACGACGCTTTGAATAGCTGTCACGATAGTCACTGGGCGTAAGTCCGGTGACTTTTTTAAATGCATTGGTGAAGTTATGCGGGTCGCCATAGCCGATATTGTAGCCAATCTGGGAGACTGAGTGATTGGTCTCCGTAAGCTCAGCCTTTGCGTGGTCCATCTTTGTTTGCATGATAAATTGCTTGATGGAAACCTTGGACCATTTGCGGAAGTAGGTAGTCAGGTACTTCTCATTGTAGCCAAAATAATCCGCAATATCCGCAACCTTCAGATTGGTACAGATGTTCAGCGTAATATAATCCACGATATCATTATAAAGCTGGCTGCTGTTATCAGAATTATGATATCTGCGGTCTATGTAGGACTGGGCACTCAGCTCAGACAAAATGGCAGAGATATTGAAATTGTTCAGACAGCGCATACCATAACGGCGGTCTGAATCCTGAAGCTGCTTCATCAGAACTACCATTCGCTCAATGGACTGTAGCTCTCCATACTCAGGTATCGTAATGGAGATAGAGTCATGCTCCACGGACTGGGTATCCGGCTCTAGGATATCATAAGCGCTGTTGGGATAGAAATGCGCCCAGTAGAAGGCGCAGTCCCCGGACTTGTAGCCATGCTGCTTCAAGGTTGGAGGCATCAAAAGATAATGCCCCTTTTCAATGACATATTCAGAATCATTAGCAGCAATATATAATACACCCTCAGTTACTACAAAAAGTTCAAAATCATAGAGTTGTCTGGTCAGATGCATCCACTCGGAATTGGGTGAAGTAAACTTCCCGGCAAAATTGTATTGAAATGGAGTGGCAGAGTTGAATTTAAATAGCTTCATATAACAAAATCACACCTTTTCTAACGATTTACATTATTTGTAGATTAAGTATAACATGTTTATCAACTGCAAAAAAGAACAAAAGGACTTTAAAATGAAGAAAAATGAATAAAAAGATAAGAAATAGGTGTAAAACCATTTGATTTTCAATATCTGAACTTTTCACACTTATTCGAATGTATAAGAATTTACTTTTGTGTTCCTGAAAGGGTATGCTAAAGGCAGAAAGTCCCGCAAACGGGGATAAGGGAGGTTATATAAGTGAGGAGAGGAAATGTACGTATGAAATGTATCGCTCTTGCAACAGTGCTTCTAAGTGTTTTGGTAGCTGTGGCAGGATGCGGTAAGGCTAAGAAGCCGGAAGAAACAATGAAACAGGAGGAACAAACGACAATGGAAAGCACAGTAGAGGAAACAACCGTTGTGGTGACAGAAGAAGTACCAAAGGCGGAAGCATTTGCAACGTCTAAGGTGGTAGGCTTATCTTTTGAAGACAATACGGATGATAATTCAGGAAACGGACTGCATGCAACAGCCAATAAAGATGCAGTATATGTGGCTGGGGTAAGTGGTAAGGCACTTTACTTTGACGGGAGCACTTATCTTGACCTTGGTACATCAGGAGAGCTACAGCCATCCAAGCTGACCTTTTCTGCATGGATAATGGCAGATACAACGCTTGCGGGAGAACATATTATTACATGGTTCAAGCCAAGCGGAAACTATCAGGGAGATGGGTGGTATTTATCCTGTCTTGATAACAATACACCATTGAAGCTTTCCGTAGGTAAGTCAGCGGGACAGCCGATGGAAATTTTTGTGTCAGGCAGCAGAGAGGCCTTCTTCCCAAAGAATGAGTGGGTACATATTGCAGTGACCTATGATTCAGAGACACATACCTGTGCCATTTACAGAAATGGTATCGCCCAGAATGTGCAGTATATTAACAACCGGTCAGAGATTCATGTAGATGAGAAGAGCAACAAGTATATCGGCTTCAACTCGCCGGGATATAATGGAGGATTTGCAAGAATGGCAATGGATGAGATTGAGATATATAATGAGGCACTTACTCCTACAGATATCGTAACCATTTACACACGCTATGGTGCAGAGTTTGACGGTGCACAGGTAGTAGAGAATGACTATGAGAACCTTCAGATGTCTATCACATCTGTGAAGAATAATATGACACTTCCAAGTATGGGAGCATCAGGAAGTGTCATTACATGGAGTTCATCAAATGAAGCGGTACTAAGTGCAGAGGGTGTAGTAACAAGACCGGCGGCAGGCGAAAGCGATACTGTGGTAACTTTGACTGCCGAGATTAGCTATGCCAAGAACACTAAGACAAAGAGCTTTGAGGTATGTGTAGAGGCAATGCCGGCATTTGAGAATTTAGAGGATTTCCTGTTAAGCGAAGTAGAGCTTAGAAATGATTATGAAACCAACGCCTTGGATAAGGAGATTGATTACTTAAAATTATTAGAGGCAGACAGATTATTAAAGGGCTTCTATGATATTGCAGGTATCGAGTCAGATGCAACATTATACGGTGGCTGGGAGAACTCAGCAATCAAGGGACACACCCTTGGTCATTACCTGACAGCGGTATCGCAGGCATATGCCACAACAGGCGATGAAGAATTACTTGCAATTGTAAATGAAGTTGTAGAAGGTCTGGCAGAATGTCAGAATCCGGAGACAGGCTATCTTGCCGCCATCCCGGAGAGTCACTATCTCCAGATAGAGAAGGGTAACACAGCAGGAACATGGGTACCGTGGTACACCATGCATAAGGTCATGGCAGGACTTATCGATGCCTATGAGAACGCTGGAAATGAGAAGTCGCTTGAAGTTGCATCTAAGCTTGGCGACTGGGTATATTCCAGAACCTCCACATGGTCTGCTGCAACACAGGCAACAGTATTAAATGTTGAGTATGGCGGAATGAATGACTGCTTATATCAATTGTATAAGCATACAAAGTCAGAGAAGCATTTGGCAGCAGCACATAGCTTTGACGAAATAACACTCTTTGATGCCCTTTATAACGGCCAGGATGTGTTAAACGGCAAGCATGCCAATACAACGATTCCAAAGATTATCGGTGCCCTGAACAGATATATGGCACTTGGCGAGGGCGAGGAGTACTACTTACAGGTAGCAGAGAATTTCTGGGAAATCGTAGTAAATAACCACACTTACATCACAGGCGGTAACAGTGAGTGGGAGCATTTTGGTGAGCCAAATGTACTGGATGCAGAAAGAACCAACTGTAACTGTGAGACTTGTAACACTTATAACATGCTTAAGCTTTCCAGAGAGCTTTTCAAGATTACGGGAAATCGTAAGTATGTAGATTATTATGAGAATACCTTTATCAATGCGATTCTGTCATCACAGAACCCTGAGACAGGTATGACCACCTATTTCCAGCCAATGGCAACCGGTTTCTTTAAGGTATACAGCTCGGCAGTATCACACTTCTGGTGCTGCACAGGCTCAGGTATGGAGAATTTCTCTAAGTTAAATGACAGTATTTATTACAAAGATGAGGCTGGTGTGTATGTCATCAGATATACCTCATCAAAGGTAACCAGTGAGGCACTGAATCTTGTATTAACACAGGAGACAGATATTCCAAATACTGATACAACAAGATTCATAGTAGGAACAATCAATGGTAATACAACCCAGGCAGATATCGTGCTTCGCGTGCCTGACTGGTGCGCAGGTAAGCCAACTGTAAAGATTAATGGAACAGAGGTGGCAGCAGAGGCAGTTAATGGCTTTATTCGTCTTGACAATACATGGAACAAAGGCGATGTCATCGAGTATACCATGCCGATGGAGGTAGTAGCTTATGACCTACCGGATAATGAGAACGTGGTGGCATTCAAATATGGTCCGGTAGTCTTAAGTGGAAATCTTGGTAACGAGGACATGATGACAGGCACAACAGGTGTCAATGTAACTATTCCGACACTTGAGGTAGAGGTAAATGATGTCATTACGATTACAGACGGCACAATCGCTGACTGGTTAGGAGCTATCACCAATAACCTTGTAAGAGTAGATGAAACCTTAGCGTTTACTTTGAAGAATACAGACAGAGATATCGTATTTACACCGCATTATCAGCAGTATCAGAACAGATATGGTATCTACTTCGACCTGGCTGATGCATCAACCGTGGCAGATAGCGGAGAAGAGGATATTTACACAGTTATAGACAGCTTACCTGTAGCAAATGACCAGTATGAGTTCTCACACAATATGCAGGCAGACCTATCAGGAACAGGTATGCACAAGGGACTCAACTATCGTCACGCTGAGGCTGGCGGGTACTTTAGCTACGACATGGCAGTAGATAACACAGTCACCAACTACATCAAGGTAAAATACTTCAGCGGTGACGCAGGAAGAAGCTTCACTCTCCTCGTAGACGGCGAAGTATTAGAGGAAGTAGTGCTTGAAAATGTAAATCCGGACAACTTCTATGACATGTACTATGAGATACCAACGGAAATGGTAGAGGGTAAGGATAAGATTACGATTACCTTCGAGGCATCAGGCAATGGATACGCCGGCGGAATCTTTGAGAAGATAAGTGTTGTGAAGAAGAAGTAGAATTTTATATAAGGTGAGATGGGAACGCCCCGCGTGGTCTTGGACTGCGTGGGGTGTTGATTTTATGTATACTAAAATTGACACATTAAGTAAATAATGTTATCATGTAATTAACCAAATGGTTAATTGCAAGGCGGTGATTTGATATTAAGATTACATACGCCAACAGCAAGGTAGAGAAATTCTTTACAGATTATAAGAAAATGCAGAAGGAACTACCGGCTGATTGGGTTAGAACGATAAAGAAGCATATGGATAGATTGACAGCAGCTGAGTGTTTTGGAGATTTTTTAAAGTTAGGGCTTGGAAAGCCGGAGCAGCTTACAGGCTATAAGAATATCAGATACTCTTTACATGTTGCTCCTAATGTTCGCCTGATTCTAGAACCAAATGCTACGCAGAATACAATTATGATATGTACTGAGATTGAAGTGGAAGGAGTGAGTGATTACCATGGCAGTAAAGATAACTGGTATATCCCGTGATTTGATTATTCATCCCGGTGAAACTATAGCCGATGTTCTGGAAGAGCGAGGAATCACCCAGATAGAATTAGCTATAAGAACAGGTGTGACAGCGGCATATGTAAGTAATGTTATTGCAGGGAAGAAGGATATTTCTGCTAACTTTGCATTGGCGCTAGAGTATGCATTAGATGTTCCAAAGTCGTTTTGGCTTAATTTGCAGGCGAATTATGATGCTGAGTTACTGGAACTGAACAAAGAGCTTACTATTACGGAAGAGGAAAGAAGTGTTAGAGAGCAGTTGGCAGATGTCGTTAAGTATCTTCGTAGTAGAGGTAAGATGCCGACAGGAGAGAAAAAAGATGCATCTATATTATCATTGAGAAAAGCATTAGGAATGAGCGACCTTACAAAGCTTGGAGATATGATTCCGCAAGGTGCATTTAGAATAGCTTCAAGTCAGCATGTGAACTCATATGTTTTAGGAGCATGGATTCGTTTGTGTCAAATAGCAGGTGACAGCAGAACGGTGGAAACACAGTATGATGATTCTAAGATTGATAGTATGATAGCGGAGATAAAAGAGATTATGCTTGATTTAGATGCCGATATTCAGAGCGCTTTGAGAGAGGTAATGAAAAAGTATGGCATTGATTTTTCCATTGTTAAAAATTTTAAAGGAGCACCGGTGCAGGGGTATTTGTCTCAGAAGAATGATGGAACTTATCAGATGGTATTGACGATAAGGGGAGCATACGCAGATATTTTTTGGTTTTCGTTATTCCATGAGATAGGGCATCTTGCCAATGGAGATGTAGGGAAGAGTTCCAGATTTCTTGATGACGGAAGTGATGATGCAAAAGAGAAAAAGGCAGATTTGTTCGCAAGCAACAAATTGATTAATCCTATGGATTATTCAGTGTTTATTGGCCAGAATAACTTTACAATAGAATCGATACAAAGGTTCGCATCATCTCAAAGAGTAATGCCATATGTTGTCATTGGCAGATTGCAAAAAGAAAAACGTTTGCCATACAATCAATATAGTGCGTATAAGCTTCGTTATAAGTGGGCGGATTAAGTATGAAAAGCATCAGATAGCTGGTGCTTTTTTGTATGATACGGAGGGGCGTAAACTGATGTTCTGTCTTTTTATTGGACAGCTAATTTGGAGAATGGTAGGTAGAGGGAAACTTTGAATGATAAACTAAATGTTAGCTCAAACAGATTTTTTTGGAGGGAAAATACCACAATGAGAGAAAACGATGTACAAAAGAGTTGGACTAATTCTATAATTGAAAAAATAATAAGTGGAGCGGATATGCATGAAATAAATGAAGAAGCGATGAAACATCTCATGTTAACAAATCCAAACGGTAAAATGTACAAATATAGAGCATTTAATAAATATGCACTTGAGAATTTAAAAGGAGGGACTTTGTTTTGCGCTTCTCCTAGTTCTTTTAATGACCCATTTGATTGCAAATTTGGTATTAGCATTCAGGCGTCTGTAGAAGAATCATTTGATAGAGAGATAAGTGATATGGAGCAATGCACAGAAGATATTAGGCGATTGTTATATGAAGATTCAAACAGTGAAATAGAAAGTGTACAAATAAAAACTTTGCTCAAGAATAAGCAATTTGTAGAGTTAATAAAAGAAATCAGAGAAAGTGCTGAAACAGAAGAGCAGATGGAGGAAATATTATATAATAATTTGCAGACTGTTTTTGATGTGGGAGTATCTTTGCTGCCGGAATGCTCTGTTATGAAGGAGCATGTGGAAAAGGGAAGAAAAATTAGTGCTGATTTATTAGCAACTCTAACAATGGAACAGAAAAAGGAATTGTTGCATGGAAAAGCTAATATGCTGGACTATTTAAAGAACATTGGGGTAAAAGGCGATGTCGATGAAATATCAGCAATGATTCAGCTTGATAAAAAATATAATCCGAATAACATAGCGAATGCCAATGAAGCAAATAGAATCATAAATGAATTGGAACAGACGATAGTTAAAAATATTAATAGCACATATTTTGTGGGAAGCTTATGTACAGATTATAAGAATAGATTGATGTGGTCACATTATGCTAATAGTCATAAGGGATTTTGTATAGAATACGATTTTAACGTTAAATGCAAAGAAAGAGATGAATTACTTATGTTGCCGGTGGCATATACAAAAGAGCGAACAAAATTACCTTGGAGTTTAACAAAATTGGATGAAAAGGAAATGATAAAATTAATGTTAACAAGAACAGTACAAGCACTACTTACTAAAGATGATGCATGGAGTTATGAAAATGAGTGGCGTGTTATTAGGTCAAATATAAAGAAGCCAGAAAATATTAAAATGCCACCAATTTCTTGTATTTATGTTGGAGCGCTTTGTAACAATAGAAATCGAGCAATATTGTGTAATATTGCAAAGAAACTCAATATACCAATTAAGCAGATGAGAATTGATAGAGGCGATTATGAATTGCGTGTATCAGATATAGAGTAATGACTAAGATAATGGTATTTTATTGATTACGAGGTATACATAATATCGCATTTTGCGTTATAATATGACATATTGTGAAAAATCACAGATGAAAAGGTAATGGAGGTTTTTATGGCAGCAAGTACAACAAAAGTTGGATTTGAAGAAAAGTTATGGGAGGCAGCAGATAAGTTGCGTTCTAATATGGATGCGGCAGAGTATAAGCACGTAGTATTGGGACTTATCTTTTTGAAATTTGTGTCAGATTCTTTTGCGGAGAAGTATGAGCAGTTAAAGGCAGAGGGATATGGTGATGAAGAAGACAGAGATGAATATCTTGCAGAAAATATATTTTGGGTTCCGAAGGAAGCAAGATGGGAGACTATTAAATCTCATGCAACAAGTACAGATATAGGTGAAGTAATTGATAGAGCAATGGAAGTTATTGAGAAAGAAAATGATTCACTAAAAGGTGTTCTTACAAAGAATTATTCACGTCAGGAGCTTGATAAGACAAGACTTGGTGAGTTGGTAACATTATTTACAAATATTGAAGTAGGAACATCAGTTGCACAGGAAAAGGATATTCTTGGTAGAGTGTACGAATATTTCCTTGGCAAGTTTGCTTCTGCAGAAGGTAAGCTAGGAGGAGAATTCTATACGCCATCTTGTATCGTAAGAACTCTTGTTGAAATGATAGAGCCTTTTGAAGGACAGATATTTGACCCTGCGTGTGGTTCGGGTGGTATGTTCTGTCAGTCAGCAAGATTTGTAAAAGAACATCAGGGTAATGTAAGAGATATTTCCATCTTTGGACAGGAGAGTAAT
The DNA here is from genome assembly GCA_045579665.1 of Lachnospiraceae bacterium. Lineage (GTDB taxonomy): Bacteria > Bacillota > Clostridia > Lachnospirales > Lachnospiraceae > COE1. Next base: position 26,747 of record JAZNMO010000206.1, on the reverse strand, counting down.
CCTACCACTTGGAAGTTAGCAAAGATGAATCTTGCAATCAGAGGACTTGAGGCGAATCTTGGAAAGCATAATGCTGATTCTTTCCATGATGACCAACATAAGACATTAAAGGCACATTACATACTCGCGAATCCTCCTTTCAATATTTCAGATTGGGGTGGCGAAAGATTACAGAGTGATATGCGTTGGGCATATGGTATTCCGCCTGTAGGAAATGCAAACTTTGCTTGGTTACAGCATATGCTTCATCATCTCAACCCAGTTGGAGGCGTTGCAGGAACAGTATTGGCAAATGGTTCGTTAAGCTCTAGTACTTCTAATGAGGGTGAGATTAGAAAGAATATGATTAATGGTGATGTAGTAGAGTGTATCGTTTCGTTACCAGGTCAGCTATTCTACTCAACAGGTATTCCAGTATCTTTATGGATTATGCGTAAGGGAAAGACAGAGAATGCTAAGAATAAAATTCTCTTCATCGATGCTAGAAATCTTGGACGGATGATTGATAGAAGAGTAAGGGAATTAACAGAAGAAGACATTCAGAAAATTGCATCAACATATAAAAACTGGAGACAGGGAAAAGAGTATGAGGATGTATTAGGATTCTGTAAAGCAGCAACAGTTGAGGAAGTTAGAGAACAAGATTACATCCTTACACCAGGTAGATATGTTGGTATTGCAGAGCAAGAGGATGATGAAGAACCTTTTGAGGAGAAAATGACAAGATTAACAACAGAACTTGGTGAGTTATTCAACCAGTCGCATGAGTTGGAAGCAGAGATTCGTAGGAAGCTGAGTGCGATTGGGTTCAAGATGTAGGGAAAGTTAATTGTGATTAATAGGAATTGAAAAGGTGAAAATGTGAAATATAGATTAGAAGATATAGCAGAAGTAACGATGGGGCAATCGCCTAAATCCGAATTTTATAATAGTGAAGGTGTAGGATATCCTTTTTTGCAAGGAAATAAAACTTTTGGTAGAAGATATCCGACGTTTGATACATATACAACTAATATGACTAAAAAAGCTGATGCAGGAGATGTAATAATGAGTGTCAGGGCACCAGTAGGTGATTTGAACATTACACCAGTTGAAATGTGTCTTGGTAGAGGTGTATGCGGGATAAAAATGAAAAACGGAAAACAAGATTTCCTTTTTTATCTTATGAAATATAATATGCAGCAATTATTGAACAAAGAAGCAGGTACCGTTTTTGGTTCTGTCAATCGAAATGATATTAATAGTTTGATTGTTGATATTCCTAATGAAAAAATACAAGATAAGATATCTGTTTTTTTGAAACAGATAGATGAAAAGATTGAAATTAATGAAAAGATAAATAGGAATTTACATTTTGCGGTAGCATAAATAGGAATTTACAAGAACAGGCACAAGCAATCTATAAGTTGTGGTTTATTGATTATGATAAGTTTGAAGGTGTGATACCTGATAATTGGGAAGATGCTGTATTAGGAGATATTGCAGTGATTAGAACAAATGCATTTAAGCCGGAGCAGAATCCCAATATTATTGTAGAACATTACAGCATACCATCATACGATGAATGGCATTTCCCAGTATTTGAGAAGGCGTCAGAAATAAAAAGTAATAAATACTTTTTGACAAAACAGTCAGTAATGATATCAAAACTGAACCCAGATACAAAAAGAGTTTGGCGACCACAGTGTTTAACCGATACGGCTGTGTGTTCTACGGAATTTATTGTTTTTGAGGCTATTTCAGAGTGTAATAAGGATTATATTTACTCGATTATTGATAGTAAACTATTTAGTGATTATCTATGTTCTAATGTGACGGGGTCTACGGGAAGTCGTCAGAGAGCTATTCCGAAGGCTACTCTAAATTATGAAATCAAGCTTCCGCCACAGGAGGTCATTGATGAGTTTTGTGGAGTAGTAACACCTATTTATAATTTGATAGCATCAAACGAAATTGAAAATCAGAGATTAATAAGGATGAGAGACATACTTTTACCAAAACTCATGTCTGGCGAGTTGGACGTATCAGATTTAGATATTTAATAAGATAAATTTTAATTTATTACATATGTGACGATATGCTTTTAAATAGGATAGCTATTCAGACATGAATAGTTCAATATTTAGGAGGTATATCGAAATGGAACAGCAGTTAATAAATGAAGTACTATGTCAAATGATTCCGCACTTATCCAATGAACAAATAACATTATTAAAAAATGTACTTGAGGGTGCAGTTCTCAAGAAGAAAGTAAATGATGATAAAGAAAGTGATTCGCAATTAGTAGAAGATTTTCTTGCTGCTAAGAATCTGGAAGGGTGTTCAGAACGAACTTTAATATATTATAGGAATACGATTGAACATATGTTAAAGCTTGTTGATAAACGGATTAAAGCCATTACGACAGAGGATTTAAGAAGTTACTTGTCAAAGTATCAAGTAGAAAGCAATGTTAGTAAAGTTACAATCGATAACATCAGAAGAAATCTTTCCAGTTTTTTTTCATGGTTAGAGGATGAAAATTATATATTGAAAAGTCCGGTAAGAAGAATACATAGAGTGAAGGCTACAACGTCTGTTAAGGAAACTTATACTGATGAGGAGTTGGAAAGATTGCGAGATAATTGTACAGAAATAAGAGATTTAGCTATGATTGATATTCTGGCATCTACAGGTATGAGAGTTGGAGAATTAGTACGATTGAATCGCACGGATATTAATTTCACTGAGCGAGAATGCGTTGTTTTTGGAAAAGGAGACAAAGAGCGTGTTGTATACTTTGATGCTAGAACTAAGATTCATCTGCAAAAATATCTTAATGAGAGAACAGATAATAATCCAGCATTGTTTGTTAGTTTGCGGTTCCCTTTTTTGCGGCTGGAAATAGGAGGAGTAGAATCACGACTTAAAAAGATGGGGGATGCACTGAATATTGAAAAGGTACATCCACATAAATTCAGAAGAACAATGGCAACAATAGCAATAGATAAAGGAATGCCCATAGAGCAAGTGCAGCAACTCTTAGGGCATGAGAAAATAGATACAACGCTTCATTATGCAATGGTGAAGCAAAGTAACGTCAAGAATGCACATAGAAAATATATAGGGTAGGTGATTAAATGATCGAATGGAAAGAATACACAGTTCAAGATCTTATTGATTTGAATATGATAGAAGAACCTATGGATGGTAATCATGGAGGAATACATCCCAAAACTACTGATTATGTACCTGTTGGAGTACCATTTATTATGGCTAATAATTTAGTAGATGGTGGAGTTGATTTAGAAAACTGTTCGTTTATTACAGAGGAGCAAGCAAATAATCTTAGAAAGGGATTTGCTCATCCAGGAGATGTGTTATTAACACATAAAGCAACAATAGGTCGAACGGCTATTGTTCCAGATAAGTATCCAGTGATAATATTGACTCCTCAAGTGACTTATTATCGAATTAAGAAAGATATTAACAAAAGATATTTAAAATATTATTTTGATTCACCAGGTTTTCAAAACACATTGTCTAGTTGGGCGAATTCAGGTAGCACTCGTGCTTATTTGGGAATTACTGCACAACATAAGTTACCGGTAGTTTTACCTTCGTTAGAAATACAGGATAAAATAGCAGCTATACTATCCGCAATTGACGATAAGATCCAGAACAATAAACAGATAAATAGGAATTTGCAGGAACAGTTGGATAGTATTTATTGTAATAGGTTTAAGAAAAATATAAACGGTATTTTAGCCGATTTATGTGATTATTCAAAGACGCGAGTAGATATTAATAGCCTTACAACAGAAACATATTATTCTACTGAGAATATGCTTCCAAATAAGGGGGGAGCAACTATTGCAGCTGGTTTGCCAACAACAGAAAAAACACCAGCATGTATTAAAGGTAATGTTTTGATTTCTAACATTCGTCCATATTTCAAAAAGATAGTGTATTGTCATGATGATGCAGGTTGTTCGGCTGATGTTTTGTGCTTTGTGGCGAAAAGAAAAGAACTTTCAACATATATATATTCTACACTCTATACGGACCAGTTTTTTGAGTATATGGTAGCTGGCTCCAAAGGAACTAAAATGCCTCGAGGTGATAAACAGCAAATTATGAAATATCCAGTACATGTCCCAGATAGTACTGAACTAGAAGAATTTAGGGAAATAGCTGAAAATATATTAAAAATTATAGCTAAGAATAATGTAGAGAATAAGAAATTATATCAGTTGCGAGATTCATTGCTGTCAAAACTTATGTCTGGCGAGTTGAATGTAGCTGATTTAGATATTTAGTACGTTAAATTTTAATTTACACCAATGAAAAGAAAGGATGAAAGTAATGCCTATAAATGAAAATACTTTGGAGCAGGCGATTATCAATGAACTCCAAGAAAAAGGATATGAATATGTATATGGGCCGGAGATTGAGAGAGATTATCATGAGGTAATTCTTGAAGATTGTTTTAGAGAAGCTATTTTCAAAATAAACATGGGCATTACTTCTGAGATTTTTACGGAGGCATATAAGATAATTAAGAATCTTGGATTGTTGAAGTTGGAGGAACTTAACGCGTCCTTTCATAAGTATGTGGTAGAAGGAATTCCGGTTCCATATCAGAAGAATGGAGAAAGTCGTACATATACTGTAAAACTGATTGATTTTGAAGAACCAGAAAATAATGATTTTAAGGTAGTAAACCAATATACGATTATTGAGTATAAGGATAAACGTCCGGATATTCTTGTGTTTATTAATGGTATTCCAATGGTTCTATTTGAATTGAAAAATACTGCAAAAGATTATACAACCATAGAGCAGGCATACCAGCAAATTCGAAATTACCAGTTAGATATTCCTTCGTTATTTCAATATAATGCATTCAATATCATTAGCGATGGACTAGATACTAGAGTAGGAACGATTACATCAGATTTTACAAGATATATGGCGTGGAAGTCAGAGAATGGAGAGAAGCCTAAGGAAAGTGAAATTAACTTCTTTACGATTCTTTTAAATGGTATGTTTCCTAAAGCTAGGATGATTGATTTGATAAGAAATTTTAGTGTTTTTCAGAATGCATCAGGAAAGACTATTAAGATACTAGCAGGATATCATCAGTATTTTGCAGTTCGTAAAGCAGTTGAAAGTACTAAGAAAGCACTACTGGAAAATAGTCGTAAGGTTGGTGTAGTATGGCATACTCAAGGAAGTGGTAAGAGTTTGTCTATGGTCTTTTATACTGGTATTGTTGTAAGTGATCCAGAGTTTGAGAATCCAACCATAGTAGTACTTACAGACCGTAATGATTTGGATAACCAGTTATTTGATACGTTTTGTGCCAGTTCCAAGCTTTTATTACGTCAAGTTCCAAAGCAGGCGGAGAGTAGAGAGCATCTTAAGGAATTATTAAAGGTTAAGGCTGGAGGGATTATTTTTACAACAATTCAAAAGTTTGAAGAGGGCGATGATGTTATTAATGACAGAAAGAACATTATTTTTATGGCAGATGAGGCTCATCGTTCACAATATGGATTGGAGGCTAAATTAGATAGAAATACTGGTGAATGGAAATATGGTATGGCAAAGCGTATGCGCGATGCCCTTCCAAATGCAACTTTTATCGGTTTTACAGGTACGCCTATTGATTCAAGAGATAAATCAACTATAGAAGTGTTCGGTAACTATATTGATATTTATGATATGACACAAGCAGTGGAAGATGGTGCTACTGTGCCAATATACTATGAGAATAGAACAGCTAAGCTTAAACTTAATGAGAACATATTGAAGGATATTGATAGTGAATACAATGTGATTGCGCAAAGTTCTTCGGAGTATGAAATCGAGAAGTCTAAGGCAGACCTTACAAGCATTGAAGCAATAGTTGGCTCATATGAGCGTATCAATATGTTAGCAGAAGATATTATTGAGCATTACGAGGACAGACAGTATGTGCTGACTGGAAAAGCAATGATAGTCTGTATGACAAGAAAAATTGCGATTAAGTTATATAACACAATTTTAAAGAAAAGACCTGAGTGGAAGAATAAGGTTAAGGTTGTGTTAACGGCAAGTAATCAAGACCCGGAAGAATGGCATGATATTATAGGCAATAAGGCATATCGAGATGGTTTGATGGTCGAGTTTAAGAATAATGATAGTGAGTTCAAGATTGCTATTGTTGTCGATATGTGGCTGACGGGATTTGATGTACCTTCTATGGCAACTATGTATATAGATAAGCCTATGAAGGGACATGCTTTAATGCAAGCGATAGCAAGAGTAAACCGAGTATACAAAGATAAAGAAGCTGGTTTGATTGTCGATTACATAGGTATGGCAGCAGAATTGAAAACAGCTCTACAGCAGTACACAAAGCGAGATCAGGATAAAGTTCCTGATCTGGGTGTTGCGTACTCTGTTGCTATGGCAAAGTTAGAAACAATGCGTGATTTCTTCTATGGATTTAATTATAGAGGTTTCTTTGGCGAATCAAATACAGAACGATTAAGAGTAATAGCGGATGGAGTGGATTTTGCACTTGGATTTGAAAAAGAAGAAGCGAAGGAATTCATTAAAGAAGCAACAGCTTTAAGTCAGGCAGAGACATTATGTCGAAGTCTTTTAGATGAACATGACAAGATGGAAATAGAATTTTTTAAATGTATAAAGGCAGGATTATGCAAAGTTGGCGGTGATGGACCGATGACTTCTAATGAAATTAATGCTCGCATACTTAAGATGCTTGAACAGGCTATTGAACAAGACGGTATCGTAAATATTTTTGAAAGAGTGGGTAAGAAAAATCCTGAGATTTCTATTTTGTCAGATGAATATATGGCACAAGTTCGAAGAATGAAGCATAAAAATATTGCGGCGGAAATGTTGCGTAATTTGCTTGAAGATAATATCAAGGTATTCTCAAGAACTGGTGTTGTTAAGGCGCAGTTATTTTCTGAGAAGATGCATAACGTATTAAAGAGATATAATAATCGTATGATTACAAGCGCAGAAGTTATTGAGGAGCTACTTAAGCTTTCACAGGAAATGACAGAAGCATATGCGGCAGGAGATGAAAAAGGATTATCACAGGAAGAGTTGGCATTTTATGATGCCCTTGTTGCTGACCCAGAAGTACTCCGAAACATGGAAGATGCTACTTTAGTAGAAATGGCACATGAACTTACTGATTTGATACGTAGAAGCAGAACAGTAGATTGGGATAAGAAAGAGTCGGCACGTGCATATATGAGGACGCAAGTGAAACACTTACTACGCAAGTATAAGTATCCGCCAGAGCAGGCGAGAGCGGCGATTGATACAGTAATAAAGCAGGCTGAGTTGATGAGTGCGAATATTGTGATGTAGGGGAGTAGCGTGAGACAAGAAGGGGAGATGTATAATTTCGAATGAAAAAAGATACAGGTGATAATATTAAAACACTTGCCATTGTTGGAAATGGATTTGACTTGATGCATGGTGCACAATCTCAATATAGTAAATTTAGAGATTTTCTAGATAGAAGAAGCGACTTGCGTTGGTCATTAGAAAACTATTTGGATTGTGATGATTTATGGGGAGATTTTGAAGGTGCGTTAGCGTATTTGGACCATAGCGCTATGTTGGGAGATATTGATAATTGTTTGCAAGAGTTTGGGGCATATAAACATGCTTTATTTGACTCAGAATTTGTTCTAGGTTTAAAACGAGCAATTATGCCAGCCCAAATTATTTGTGAGGATTTACCAGTTGAATTTAAAAGGTGGATAAATACACTTTCAGTAGACGGTAAAAAAAGAATATCTCAGGAAAGTATGCAACGATTTGATGCATTCATTAATTTCAATTATACAAACTTTTTAGAGACATTATATGGTATTCCAAAAGAAAAAATATTATATTTGCACGGATGTAGACAGGATGATAGTAGAGAATTGATTATTGGACATAAACCATGTGATATGGTTGAAGATGGAGTTAAAAAGACAGTATTTCCTGGATACTATGGTGGAAAAAAGTTAGAAATAGTTAATATTGCTTGGCAAGAGGCAATCGAATATTTGCAAGAATATGAGGTTATTCTGGAAAAGAATACTCAAAAAGTTATCGAGAATAATGCTGATTTTTGGAGTAGACTATCTGGATTAAAATGCATAGTAGTTGTTGGGCATTCGTTATCAGAGGTAGATTATCCATATTTGGAAAAAATAATCAAATCATGTGTAGAGGCTGATAAAATTACATGGTGTATAAGTTGGTTTAATGATAAGGATTTGATGCGAATTGAAAAGTTTAGAAAAAATATGGGTATAAATGAAGGACAAATAAAATTATATGAAAGTAATAAAATGGATGAGGTTTTAAATGCGCTGGTTTGAAAAAAAGAAACCCCAAAAGAAATCCTACAGCAAAGAAAATCAAATTCCCGTTATAAAGTGTAGCATATGCACGGGAGAACAGGTGGCAGGCTTTAAGGATATCCACACGGGTAAATTTGAAGAGATTATGCTCATCAAGAATGGCAAGGACCTTGATTTGTTCAAAACCATATATGGAGTGGATGAGATTCAGAAGGAATATTGATATAAATGAAGCCCAACGGCTGGTTGGGCTAATATGCAGAGCCCTACGGCTCTGCACACACCTCATCCACCCACGCAAACAATTCATCCAAATCATAATCCCCTGCATGTGGTACACCCCATGGAAGGGCAAGGTCAGTCTCGATACCCTGATTTCTTAGCTTTGTTGCCAGCATCACAGGGATAGCAAGAGAAGTATCTCTGTCAATCGCGCCATGACGGATGCGGAAGTACTGTGCCTTAGTAGCATCTGTATCATCAATATAGTTCATTGGATTCATCATCTTAACTTGCATCTCTTCGGCAAGCTCGCCACTCACTTCACTATGCTTAAGACCAAACTCGGTAAAGTGTCTATAGAAGATATCTGCATTTCCAAACAGCTCATTTTCAGGTGTTCCCATCTTGATATTGTCAAAGGCAGGAGCCTCCTTCATGCGAGTGCGGTAGAAGATATACTTTGTAAAATCAATACCCGCAATTTTACCGTCTGCAATCGTAATCCAGTCATACGAAGACAAGTCAGTCCCCTTATTAAGTTCCCGCTCGCAAGTCATAATCACCTGTTTCTTCACATAATCAGCAAAAGTCCCTGTTCCATCATCGGTTAGTGATAAAGTATTGCCGTGCTCATCCTTTAATCCAAGTCCATTCACATAGGCAGGAAACATAGCCTGTAGCTCCTTGGAAATAGATTCACGCTCAGGTGTTTTGGTCCCGCATTTTGCAAATTCCCATTCATACGCCATATCGGCATGGTCAAGGTTGGTAATCGGGCAGTAGCAGGATGCGGCAAAGATATGGTCCTTGGCATCAGCAGCCCCCATGGCTTTTAAATAGGGCTCGTAGTCAGGATGATTTCCGGTACTACCAAGTAGAGAAGAGATAGCGCCTCCGGCACTGGTGCCATTGGAAATGATTTGCTCCACATTTCCGGCAATACGTTCCTTATTAAATCTTAGATATCGTACAACCGCCTTCAAATCACAAATGACAGCCGGTGCACAGCCAATGTATTTGCCTGCTTTATCCTGCATACCCCTTCCGCGAAGTCCCGCAGACACTACCACATAGCCGTGAGCAAGTGCATGGAATATAGAGTTGGCTCTGCCATCTTCCCATATTTCCGGTTCACATTCCTTGCCGGGCTTATAGCCTCCCACAGCATTTGGGAAGAAAATAGGTGCTGTTGTAAGGGTGTATCCGTTGATGGACGCTCCCTCCTCATAATATGCTTCGGGAACGTAAATACTAAGACATTGCCAGTCCGGTGCAATAGGATTTTCCACATAGGGAATGTGTGTGAAGGCGCGATAAATCATATTGATTCCATTATGCGCTAAAGATTTAATTTCATATTTGGTATTATCGAATACTAAACTCATAAGCTCCCCCTTAATCATTCATTTCTTTCAGTTTATCGAATCAGTAAGGCTTTGACAATACTCTCATTTTATGAAAAACTATCCATAGAGAAAAGCGAAATAGTAAGGAGATACACATGGGCGAATATCAGCATATTACACATACATTTCAACCCGTATACGACGAGCATTCCAAGATACTCATATTAGGTAGCTTTCCGTCGGTAAAGTCCAGAGAAGAAGGCTTTTATTACGGTCATCCGAGAAATCGTTTCTGGCAGGTAATGGCAACGATTTGCAATTGTCCCGTGCCACACACCATAGAAGAGAAAAAGTCAATGCTCTTAACAAATGACATAGCGATATGGGATGTGATAGATAGCTGTGACATTATAGGCTCCAGCGACAGCAGTATTCGTAACGTAGTCCCTGCAGACATTGCAGGCTTGGTGAAAAAGACACAGATAACCAAGATTTTCCTAAACGGACAGACCGCAGGAAAGCTGTATCGTAAGTATATCGAGCCTAATCTGGCATTCCCAATTACGGCAGAAGTGTTACCATCTACAAGCCCTGCCAATGCAGCAAGTTCTACGGATACACTAATCAAGGTTTGGGGCGAAACAATTCATGGTAAGCAATAGCATATTTTATGTAAATATGCTATTCTGTAAGAAACCAATCGATACAGATTAGGAGAATACTTATGAACTTTGAACTTGCCCCGCTCGAAGGGGTTACAACACATATATTTAGAAATGCATTTGTGCGTCATTTTGGTGGAGTAGATACCTACTATGCACCCTTTGTGTCACCTCATCAGGACAAGACCTTGAACAGCAAAGAGCGAAGAGATTTGCTCCCTGAGAATAATGAGGGGATTCATTTGATACCGCAGATTCTGACGGCATCGGTAGATGATTTCCTGAGTACTGCCAAGGATATTGATGCAATGGGTTACACGGAGGTGAATCTGAATGCAGGCTGTCCTTCCGGAACTGTGACAAGCAAGAGCAAGGGTGCAGGGATGCTAATTGACCCGCAGAAGCTGGAACGATTTTTAGACGGCATTTTTGAAAAGTGCACAATGAAGATTTCGGTAAAGACTCGCATTGGATTTGACAGTCCCAAGGAGTGGGAGGACATTCAGAAGGTTTATGAGAAGTTTCCCATAGAGGAATTAATCATTCACCCAAGAGTACGTCAGGATTTCTATAAGAACAAGCCAAATCGGGAGACCTTTGCACAGGCATTTGCGACGACGGATATGAAGCTAAGCTATAATGGTGATATCTTTTTACAGCAGGATATAGAAGCCCTACAGCAGCAGTTCCCTACATTAGAGAATTGCATGATAGGCAGAGGTTTACTGATTAATCCGGCGTTGTTATTAGAGTATAAGAAGGAACGCACATTAGACAAAGCCACACTTCAAAGCTTTCACGATGAAATCTATGAGAATTACCGCATCATGATGGGCGAAGACCGCAACGCTATGTTTCGTATGAAGGAGCTTTGGTTCTATATGATAAAGTCATTTAAGGACGCAGATAAGTACGCCAAAGCTATTCGTAAGGCAGACAAATCTGCCCCTTATGAAGCCGCAGTCAGAGCCGTCTTCCGAGACCTCGACCTTGTAGAGCAGGGAGAGAGAAGGATTATATTATAAGAGAGGAATGCAAGATGAGAAAGAAAGCACTAATCACAGGCGCTTCACGAGGAATCGGCGCAGCCATCGCAAGTGAGTTTGCCAAGGCAGGCTATGATTTATATCTGACCTGTCATCAGAATAAGGAAAGACTGGTGCAGTATGCAGACAAACTCACACAGGAGTTCGGAATCACATGCAGGACCTATAGCTTTTCCATAGATAATGAGACAGAGGTTCAGAAAATGTTTCAAGACATCGACACCCTCGATGTTCTTATCAATAATGCAGGTATCGCGCATATCGGTCTATTATCAGATATGACCTATGATGAGTGGAACAAAGTCATCGGTACAAATCTTAACGGCTGTTTCCTTACCTGCAAAAATGCAATTCCGGGTATGGTAAGCAGACAATCAGGGAAGATTATTAATATTTCCTCGGTGTGGGGCAATGTAGGCGCATCCATGGAGGTTGCTTATTCAGCATCAAAGGGCGGAGTGAATTCCTTTACCAAGGCACTTGCCAAAGAGCTTGCACCAAGCAATATTCAGGTCAATGCCATTGCATGCGGTGTCATCGACACAGACATGAACCATTGCTTTGACGAAGAAGACATGGCTGCTCTGATAGAAGAGATTCCGGCAGACCGTATCGGACGTCCCGAAGAAGTAGCCCATCTGGCATTACAGCTGTGCACAGAAAACACTTATTTAACAGGACAGATTATCACCCTTGATGGTGGTTGGATATAAAAGGAGAAATATAATATGTACGATTTATTAGTAATCGGCTCAGGCCCGGCAGGAATGGGTGCAGCCATATATGGAGCCAGAGCAGGCATGGAGCTTGCAGTAATCGATAGAAGCCCTGTAAGCGGCGGACAAGTATTAACAACCTATGAAGTAGATAATTATCTCGGACTTCCCGGTATGAGCGGAAGCGAATTAAGCGATACATTCAGAGCACATGCAGACCGTTTCGGAGTTCCGTTTATGACCACTGAGGTAGAAGCAATTGAGGATAAAGGCGATGTAAAATGCGTACACACCACAAGCGGTGACTATGAAGCTAAGGCAGTCATCCTTGCAACGGGTGCTACCCATGCCATGCTTGGTGTACCAGGGGAAATGCAGCTTGCAGGAATGGGTGTATCCTACTGCGCAACCTGTGACGGTGCATTCTTCAGAAACCGCACAGTAGTTGTAGTAGGCGGTGGTGATGTAGCTGTAGAAGATGCTATTTTCCTCGCAGGTATCTGTAAGAAGGTATACCTTGTGCACAGAAGAGATACACTTCGTGCCGCAGATGCATTACAGAAGAAACTCATGGCATTAGATAATATAGAAATCCTTTGGAATAGCGAAGTAACCTCTATCAACGGCGAGGATATGGTGGAAAATGTTACGATTTGTAACAAAGTTAGTGGACAAACCTCCAAGCTTGAGGTAAACGGTATCTTTATTGCAGTAGGAATTATACCGAATACAGACCTGTTAAAAGGAATTGTGGAGATGGATGAGAAAGGCTATATCATAGCAGATGAGACCTGTCAGACTTCAGTAGCCGGTATTTATGCGGCAGGAGATATCCGTAAGAAGCCAATGAGACAAATTATTACAGCAGTGGCTGATGGTGCAAACGCCGTAAATGCCGTGCAGAATTATTTTATTGGCTTATAATTTTAACGTTTTTGTGAAAAATATATAAAAAGTTTCCTCCATTTTTTAACCCAATGGTAAAATATGGATAAGTCCTTACCTTGACATAATACCGAAAATATGATAATTTATTACATGGAGTGTAACAAAATTGTAACAATTGAAACTATTCAGAACCATGCAAATTTATGAAATGAAGACTGTGTAAGCTTGTTTACACAGGGTTGCTTTCATAAATTTATATGGTGAAGTAACCACATGAGCAAAAGGAAAGTGCGTAGCACGATTTTGCGAAGGAGGTCTGAATAGTTCCTAATTAAGGGTTTAAAAGGATTTGGAGGAGTAATGATGAAGAAGAGAGGCGTACGTATCATCGCTTGCGTATTAGCAGGTGTATGTATGGCTGGCGTTCCCGCAACTTCAGTAAGTGCTAGTACAGTTAAGATGAGCGCAGGATTTTCTGCGACAGATTTATATGATGATGTAGAGATTATCGAGGAGGTTGCTGTGGCAGAGGCTGCGGCAGCGGAAGAGACTGTTGTACAGGATGAGCAGGATTTTACCAATCTCGTAATTGCACAGGTGAATAACTATGTGAATGTCAGAAGCATGCCAAGTGAAGAAGGAGAGATTGTTGGTAAGCTTTATGATGATTCGGTAGGTGAATTGATAGAAGAGGTTGATGGCTGGTATAAGATTACCTCAGGTAAGTGTACCGGATATGTAAAGGGTGAGTACTGTGTGACCGGTGAGGACGCACAGACACTGGCTAAGTCAGTAGGTACTACCTTTGCTATTGTTAATACTACGACATTGAAGGTTCGTAAGGAGCCTAACACAGACTCTAAGGTATTGGGACTTGTACCGTTGGAGGAAGAGCTTCTGGTAGTAGAGGAGCTTGATGGATGGGTTAAGATTTCCATCGAAGAGGGTGATGGATATGTTTCAAGGGATTACGTTACCTTGAGAACAGACTTTGTCCATGCAGAGTCTAAGGAGGAAGAGGAAGCAAGACTTGCAGCTGAGGCTAAGGAGCGAGAGGCAGCCCGTAAGGCGGCGCAGGCGAAGCTTGCAGCACAGCAGCAGAAGGCAAATAATGAAGCAAATGTTCAGGCAGCACAGAATACTATGGCATCTACAGCTGGTAGTGAGATGGGTAAGGCAGTTATCGATTATGCATTACAGTTTGTTGGTAATCCATATGTATGGGGAGGCACAAGCTTAACAAATGGTGCGGACTGTTCAGGATTTGTTATGAGTGTTTATAAGAACTTTGGCGTAAATCTTCCGCATTCATCATCTGCTCAGAGAAAGTGTGGATATGATGTAGGCGGTATTCAGAATGCACAGCCGGGTGATATTATTTGTTACTCAGGTCACGTTGCATTGTACATTGGTGATGGTAAGATTGTTCACGCAAGTACCAGCAAGACAGGTATTATTGTATCGAATAATGCAAGCTATAAGAAGATACTTGCGGTTAGACGAATCTTCTAATTATCATTAGGTAGTTAAGCTTTGGTAAAGATTAAATTGACATCAGATTATACAGTGTGCTACACTTTTAATAACAAAAGGGAGTAGTTGGCTATGTGTAATCAACATACCCCGAGGCATAGCTTCGTGGTTACACATCTTTCAAAGATATGAATTGAGAGTACGAGACTTTTGACACATTCGTGTCAAAAGTCTTTTCTTATATAATAGGAAACTTCGTTCCTATTATATAAAAACGCTCCGCGAGGATGCGCACTCGCGTGAAGATGAAATATGTCGCAAAGCGACCGCGCTCGGCGCGAGAATGTGCTGTAAGCACATTCTTTGTTCTGTGCACAGGCGCATAAGGAAAAGCAGCTTTGTTGCTGCACCTGGCACAACGAGCAGAAATCCTGCTCGATTCCATATTCACACATAGGCAACAAAAATACTTTAGGAGGACATTATGGATATTTTATTACAGGTAGTTTTATTGGTAGTCGGTTTTGTGATGCTGATGAAGGGTGCAGACTGGTTTGTAGATGGAGCGTCTAAGCTTGCAGACAAGTTTGGTATTCCTCGTATTGTCATCGGTCTTACGATTGTAGCATTCGGTACAAGTGCACCGGAGGCAGCGGTAAGTATCAGTGCTGCATTACAGGGAAGTGTTGATTTGGCGGTGAGTAATGTATTAGGAAGTAACATTATGAATGTATTCTTAATCTTGGGTATTGCTTCCATCATTTACCCGCTTGCAGTGAAGAATACATGTATGAAGATTGATATTCCGTTTACAATCGGTGTATCCGTATTAATGCTTGTATGCGGTCAGATTGGTTCGCAGATTAGTCGTGTAGATGGCTTGATTTTCTGGGCATTGCTTGCAATTTATATTGTATATATGATTGTTTTAACCAAGAAGAGTCCGTCAGAGGCAGAAGAAGTAGAGGGTGCTGATGCAGATGATAAGATTTGGAAGCTTTTACTTTTGATTCTTGGTGGTGGCGCTTGTATTGTAATAGGTTCAGATGTGACAGTAGATGCTGCCACAGAGCTTGCTAAGTTCTTTGGTATGAGTGAAAGATTAATCGGTCTTACCATTGTAGCGTTTGGTACATCACTTCCGGAACTTGTAACCTCATGTGTAGCAGCTTCTAAGAAGGAGACGGACATTGCAGTAGGTAATATTGTAGGTTCTAACCTTTTCAATATTTTATTTGTATTAGGTACAACAGCAGTGATTCATCCAATCGCATACATATCTGATTACTTATTTGACAATGTAGTGGCAATTATAGCAGTTGTATTGCTCTTTGTATTTGCTTTGAATAAGGAAAAGAAGTTGAAGCGTTGGGGCGGAATTGTATTCTTAGTTGTATATGCAGTATATTTTGTGAATTTGTTAATTTAATTTTACAAGACAAAAAGGGTGGTTCATATAAAAGTGAACCACCCTTAAAATATCATGGAATTAATACTTCATAGCCTCTTCTTCGCCATTTAATACACGAAGCGCTCCCTGAGTAAGTGCAAGTAACTCATCTTCACCAGGGTATATTACAAAGTTTGCAATCCATCCGCAACGCTTCTGAATCTCTTCGCATACCTTCTGACCATAAGCGATACCACCGGTTAAGATGATAGCGTCAATCTTACCCTGTAATACAGTAGCCATGGCACCGATATCCTTAGATACCTGATGGAAGAATGCCTCAAATACAAGAGCTGCTTCAGCATCACCCGCCTCTGTGCGCTTTAATACCTCACGAGCATCGTTAGTACCAAGATAAGCATTGAAACCACCGTTACCTACTAATTTCTTGTAGATTTCCTTCTCTGTATACTTTCCGGAGAAGCACATCTTAACCAAATCACCTGCAGGAACAGCACCGGCTCTTTCCGGAGAGAATGCACCTTCTCCGTCTAAAGCGTTATTGACATCAACAATCTTACCGTTCTTATGAGCACCAACAGATACACCGCCACCCATATGAACAACGATTAAGTTCAAATCCTCATAAGCTTTACCGGATTCCTTAGCATATCTTTTCGCAACAGCCTTCTGATTTAATGCGTGGAAAATACTCTTTCTAGGTAATTCAGGAACACCTGATACTCTTGAAACAGGCATCAATTCGTCAACAACTACAGGGTCAACGATATAAGAAGGGATATTAAGCTCATCACCGATTTCACGAGCAAGAATACCACCGAGATTTGATGCATGCTGTCCTGAAACGCCGATGCGAAGGTCTTCTAATAATGCATCTGTTACAGCGTATGTACCACCCGGAATCGGCTTTAACATGCCGCCGCGTCCAACAACAACCTGAAGAGATTTCAAATCAAAATTCTTTTCCTTTAAAATAGCAAGAATAACTTCTTTTCTGAAATCCTTCTGGTCTACGATAGAAGCGTATTGAGCGATTTCCTCTGTTGTATGTCTAAGTGTTTCTTCGAATAATAAGGTTTCATCTTCAAACACACCGATTTTGGTTGAAGTGGAGCCCGGATTGATAATCAAACTTTTGATTGCCATGTTCACATACCTCCTATAAATGTTTGTTTATTAAATTAGTGCTTCATTGACTCTGCAACGACAGCAGCAAGTGCAATAGAGTTAATCTTTGTCTCAAATGAGTCAGAACGTGAGGTTAAGATAACCGGTGCAGCAGTACCTGTTAAGATACATCC
The DNA here is from genome assembly GCA_045579665.1 of Lachnospiraceae bacterium. Taxonomy (GTDB): domain Bacteria; phylum Bacillota; class Clostridia; order Lachnospirales; family Lachnospiraceae; genus COE1. The sequence goes on along the minus strand of JAZNMO010000206.1, from coordinate 9,316 downwards.
GTTCTTCATTTCGCATAAATGTGTTAATACCTTATATACAAGGTTACCTGCATGAATATCAGGGAAGAGAAGAACATCTGCATCACCTGCAATCTTTCTTCCTGCGCCGCCCTTATGAGAAGCAGCTTCTTTATCAATAGCCATATCCATAGATAAAGGACCATCTACGATACAGCCTGTAATCTTGCCTTCCTCATTCATCTTTACAAGCTCGGCAGCATCTACTGTACAAGGCATCTTAGGATTTACCACCTCAACAGCAGCGATAGGAGCAACCTTTGGCTCATTGATTCCGCAAGCGTGACAAACTTCAACAGTATTCTCGATAATTGCAACCTTATCCTCTAATGTAGGATATGTCATGAATGCAACGTCAGTTAAGAATAATAAATGGTCAACGCCCTTAACCTCAAATACACATACATGAGATAAAGGCTTTCCTGTACGAAGACCAACCTCTTTATCAAGAACGCTCTTTAAGAAGTTCTTAGTATCAATTAAGCCCTTCATGTACATATCAGCCTTACCGTCATGTACTAAGCTTACAGCCTTCAGTGCCGCCTGAATATTGTCTTCCTCGTTAATAATCTCGTACTGAGATAAATCCATATCTAAAGTAGCAGCGATTTCTTCCATCTTTGCTTTGTTACCAACTAAGATAGCGTCTGCAATTCCCTGCTCCTTAGCAGCCTTGATAGCCTCTAATACAGGAGCATCCTCTGCAACAGCTACGGCAACAGTCTTCTTGCTGCACTCAGATACCTTCTTCAATAAATCGTCAAAACCTTTTGTCATTTGAAACACCTCGAATTTCTACAAAAATTTAACTATATAATTCTTATGGGCAAGACGCCCTTGTTAAAATAATAACACTTTCCCATAATAAGGTCAAGGAGATATGTACACAATGACAGTTTAGACACCAACATATTCGCAAAGCCGTACCTGCGGTACTTTCCGTTGCGTTGCGAATGACTTGGCTTAGGTATGTACACGACAGTTTAGTCGCGCCAACATATTCGCAAAGCCGTACCTACGGTACTTTCCGTTGCGTTGCAAATGACTTGGCTTAGGTATGTACACGCCAGTTTAGTCGCGCCAACATATTCGCAAAGTCGTACCTGCGGTACTTTCCGTTGCGTTGCAACTACCTTTGCTCATATATTGGCGCTTCCTTCATATATTCATAAACACCCAAAATTGTGCAAGCCCATTTTGGGTGTTTACAAATATATGACTAAACTGTCGTGTACATAAATTGTTAACTTTCTGATAATTGCATTTATAGGAGGAATCTGCTACAATGAAGAATGAATTTTTCTAAATGAAATATGATAGCTGCTGTTTTTCAGTAGGGATGGAGTATTGTATGAATGTATTTGAGAAGGTGTTTGGAACACACAGCGAGAGAGAGTTAAAGAGAATCGAGCCTATCGTACGCAAGATTGAAGGTTACAGAGAGGAAATGGGTAAGCTTTCGGATGATGAGCTTCGCGCTAAGACAGCTATATTTAAGAAGCGCTACGCGGATGGAGAGTCATTGGATTCTATTTTACCGGAGGCATATGCGGTCGTTAGAGAAGCGACGAAGCGTGTTCTGAATCAGGAGCATTATAGAGTACAGTTAATTGGTGGTATTATCCTGCATCAGGGGCGTATTGCCGAGATGAAGACTGGTGAAGGTAAGACACAGACAGCGTTACTTCCTTCTTATTTGAATGCATTGACAGGCAAGGGCGTACATGTCGTGACAGTTAATGATTACCTTGCAAAGCGAGATGCGACATGGATGGGACAGGTGCATGAGTTCCTTGGTCTTAAGGTTGGTGTGGTATTGAATCACATGAAGCCGGATGAGCGTAGAGAGGCATATGCCTGCGATATTACTTACGTTACAAACAATGAGCTTGGTTTCGATTACCTAAGAGATAATATGGTAATTTATAAGGAACAGCTTGTTTTAAGAGATTTAAACTATGCCCTTATCGATGAGGTTGACTCAGTTTTAATCGATGAGGCGAGAACACCGCTTATTATTTCAGGACAGAGCGGTAAGTCTACTAAGCTTTATGAGGTTTGCGATATCCTTGCAAGACAGTTAAAGCGTGGTGCGGATGTAGAGGATATGTCTAAGCTTGATATCATTATGGGTATCGAGCAGGAGGAGTCAGGAGACTTCGTTGTTAATGAGAAGGACAAGATTATTAACCTGACAACAGAGGGTGTTGCCAAGGTTGAGAAGTTCTTCCAGATTGAGAACCTTGCAGACCCACAGAACTTAGAGATTCAGCACAATATTATCTTAGCCCTTCGTGCACATAATCTTATGTTCAGAGACCAGGATTATGTGGTGAAGGATGTCCAGGTTATGATAGTTGATGAGTTCACAGGACGTATCATGCCGGGACGTCGTTATTCTGACGGTCTTCATCAGGCGATTGAGGCAAAGGAGAAGGTTAGAGTTAAGAGAGAGAGTAAGACTCTTGCAAGTATTACTTTCCAGAACTTCTTTAATAAATATGCAAAGAAGGCAGGTATGACAGGTACTGCATTGACAGAGGAGAAGGAGTTTAGAGATATCTATGGTATGGACGTTGTTGAGGTTCCTACCAATCTTCCTATCGCCAGAATCGATATGCAGGACAGTGTATATAAGACTAGACGTGAGAAGCTTAACGCTATCGTAGAGGCAGTTAAGGAGGCAAATGCCAAGGGACAGCCTGTTTTGGTTGGTACGATTACTATCGAGGCATCTGAGGAGTTAAGTAAGATGCTTAAGAGAGAGGGTATTGAGCACAAGGTTTTAAATGCGAAGTTCCATGAGATGGAGGCAGAGATTGTTGCAGATGCAGGTCAGACAGGAGCCGTTACGATTGCAACTAACATGGCAGGACGTGGTACGGATATTAAGCTTGATGCAACAGCAAAGGCAGCAGGTGGTCTTATGATTATCGGTACTGTGAGACATGAGTCAAGACGTATTGATAACCAGTTGAGAGGACGTTCAGGCCGTCAGGGAGACCCTGGTGTATCTAAGTTCTATATTTCATTGGAAGATGATTTGATGCGTTTATTCGGTTCAGAGCGTCTGATTAGTATGTTTAATACTTTGGGTATTCCTGAGGGACAGGAGCTTGAGCATAAGATGTTATCTAATGCAATCGAGAATGCCCAGAAGAAGATAGAGATGAACAACTTCGGTATCAGAAAGAACCTGTTAGAGTACGACCAGGTTATGAATGAGCAGAGAGAGATTATCTATGAGGAACGTCGTCGAGTATTAAATGGCGAGAATATGCGTGACGTAATCTACAAGATGCTTACAGATATCGTTGAGAATGGTGTAGATACAGCGATTAATGATGATATGGATGCTGATGAGTGGGATTTCAACGAATTAAATTCTCTCATTCTTCCATGTGTACCACTTCAGCCTGTTACATTAGACAGAGTAACTAAGCGTACTAAGAATGGCTTAAAGCACCAGTTGAAGGAAGAAGCTGTAAAGCTTTATGAGAGCAAAGAGGCAGAGTTTGCAGAGGCAGAGTCTATTCGTGAGATTGAGCGTGTATTATTGCTTAAGGTAATTGATAGAAAGTGGATGGACCACATTGATGATATGGACCAGTTAAGACAGGGTATCGGTCTTCAGGCATATGCACAGAAGAATCCGTTAATCGAGTATAAGATGAGCGGTTATGATATGTTTGAGTCTATGACTGAGAATATCAAGGCGGAGATTGTAAGATTACTTCTTCATGTTAAGGTGGAGCAGAGGGTAGAGAGAGAAGAGGTTGCTAAGGTAACCGGAACCAACAAGGATGACTCCGCTCAGAAGACACCTGTTAAGAAGGGTATCAAGATTCAGCCTAACGACCCGTGTCCATGCGGAAGCGGCGAGAAGTATAAGAAGTGCTGTGGACGTAAGTCATAATAAGATACAAAATCCTTAAACTGAAGATTTTGTATCTTGCAAAATCCATAAACGGAAGATTTTGCATCTGGCAAAATTGTGGCTTACGCCCCAATATTTGCGATAATTGAAAGTATATGGTGTAATAATGTCCGTGTTGCTTAAGACACGGACATATTTGAGTCATAGGAAATTCCTATGACTCAAATATGTAGCTCCGCATGGATGCACACGCAAAAGCAAGGAATATGTCGCATAAATGCGACGCTTTTGCGGCGCAGAATGTGCTAGAAGCACATTCATTTTTAGGAAATGGTGGTGTATTGAGATGGTAGAATTAGACCAGATGAAACAAGAGCTTCAGACCTATGAGGAGCCATTGGCAGAGGTAAGAGATTCACTTGAGCTTGATAGCAAAGAGAAGCGAATCGAGGAGCTGGAGAGAGAGATGGAGGCACCGGGATTTTGGGATGAACCGGAGCGTTCCAATAAGCTGATGAAGGAATTAAAGTCATTAAAGGATATCGTGTCGGGTGGCAATGCTCTTAAGACACAGTATGAGGATATCGAGACTTTGATAGAGATGGCATATGAGGCAGAGGACGAGGAGATGGTTGCAGAGATTCGAAGTGAGCTTGACAGCTTTATCGAGTCCTTTGAAACGATTAGAATCAGTACTCTTTTGTCTGATGAATACGATAATAGCAATGCGATATTGAAGCTGAATGCAGGTGCAGGCGGAACAGAGAGCTGTGATTGGGCCAGCATGCTTTACAGAATGTATACACGTTGGGCAGAGAAGCGAGGTTTTAGTGTTGAGGTATTGGATTATCTGGATGGAGAAGAAGCAGGTATTAAGTCTGTTACCTTCCAGGTAAACGGTGAGAATGCCTATGGATATCTTAAGTCTGAGAAGGGTGTACACAGACTGGTTCGTATTTCCCCGTTCAATGCGCAGGGTAAGCGTCAGACCTCGTTTGTATCCTTGGATGTTATGCCGGATATTGAAGAGGACTTGGATGTAGAGATTAATCAGGACGATTTGCGTATCGACACCTACCGAAGCAGTGGTGCGGGTGGACAGCATATCAATAAGACATCTTCTGCGATTCGTATTACACACATTCCGACAGGCATCGTAGTGCAGTGCCAGAATGAGCGTTCCCAGTTCCAGAACAAGGATAAGGCAATGCAGATGTTAAAGGCAAAGCTTTATATGTTGAAGAAGGAAGCCAATGCTGAGAAGCTTTCTGATATTCGAGGAGAAGTAACAGAGATTGGCTGGGGTAACCAGATTCGTTCCTATGTCATGCAGCCGTATAAGCTGGTAAAAGATACCAGAACAGGGCATGAGTCCGGTAATGTAGATGCAGTTATGGATGGTGCGTTAGACGGATTTATGAATGCATATTTGAAGTGGAAGAGCACAGGTGCTAAGCCTGTAGGTGGAGATGAATAAGCAATAAGTAAGGGCGATTCGTATAGGATGCGAATCGCCCGTTTGTTATTCGTTATTACGTTTTGCCATCAGGTCAAGATAGAAATTGGCATTGGTTACATTGATATATGGAGTAACCCAAAGGGTGCCGATTCCAAAGGATAGGATAGCCAAAAGCTGTAATGGAAGGAAACTCAGCTGTAAAGCAAAGAAGCGCAGGTAATTACCTTTCATGAGCTCCATGCCATGCTTTAGGATATACTTTGCATCATAATCCGGGAAATCCCAGTACATATAAAATACAAGGGTAAACGGAAGTGTAAGTATGGATGCAGCGAGTATTCCAAGTCCGTTTAATATCAGAATTGTACCGAATTGCTGTATATAACTTTCTAAAGGGGTTAACAGACTCATGATATTCGCAGGTAGATTGCAAATCATATAAATAACAGCAACAGGAAGCTGCAGCCATACAGCTTTACCGGGATTTGCCTGAAAAGCCCGATAGACTTCTCCAACCCTACAATTCATGCCACAGGCAATCGCCATGGAGATAAATGTCATACCGGCAATAATAGTACCCAGGAAGGCATCGATGGCAAGTAAGCCAATAAAGTAGAAGATATTACTAAGCATATCATTGGACGGAAATAAGCTGACCAAGGTTGTATTCAGTAATATAGTAATCACAGCCTGTAATATCACCGCGCCGATTAATGTTTTATATCTGCCCTGCATTTGCTTTCTTGCGAGGGCTTTGAGTTCTTTTCTTGATTTGTACATAGTCATATCATACCTTTCTGTTAGTTAAAGAATGGAAATGTGCTTTCAAGCTGCTGTATCAATTCTTCGGCAGTGACACCGTAGATTTCCTCTAACATAGGTGCCATCATCTTAATAGAATCCAAAATCAATTGAGGTTCCATGAAGAGTATATAGAGTGCCGCAACCATAGCAATTAGTACGATAATAATGGAAAATGTGGAAAGACCTATGGTAAGCCACTCTGTCATATTGAATTTAAGACGTTCTCCTCTGCCCAATACTGCAAATATAAGGGCAAGACTACCTAATAGAAGCGGCAGATAAACGGTCATAACAGTTAATAAGGATGCAATCGCAAATACCAGTGCTACGGAAGAAAAGGTACTGCCTGATGAAGTTCTTTGATTATATTCCATGAATTTTCCTCCCTTTTTTATGTGAACAGATTTATTCTATCATTTTTCCGTTGGGAAAACAATAAACTGCCAATAAAAAACGACCGCTTGCGCTTGAATGAAGGGGCGCAATTCGTTATAATAGAGCCATTAGTGTAAGTTAAAACAGATAAGGAAGGACATGAATTATATGGATATCATACTTAAGCTAAAAGAAGAATTAAACGTGGAGAAATGGCAGGTAGAAGCAGCAGTTAAGTTAATCGACGAAGGTAATACCATTCCGTTTATTTCACGATATCGTAAGGAAGTGACAGGCTCCCTCAATGATGAGGTATTAAGAAATCTGAACGAGAGATTAACGTATCTGCGTAATCTTGAAGAGAAGAAGGAGCAGGTATTAGGAAGTATAGAGGAGCAGGGCATGCTGACAGAGGAGTTAAAGGCTAAGATTCTGGCAGCAGAGACCATGGTAGTAGTAGAAGATTTGTATCGTCCGTACAGGCCAAAGAGAAAGACCAGAGCAAGTGTTGCAAAGGAAAAGGGCTTAGATGGATTGGCCAATATCATTCTTGCACAGGAGACTGCAAAGCCTCTGATTGAAGAGGCAGCATCCTATGTGGATGAAGAGAAGGGCGTTAAAAATGTGAAGGAAGCCATTCAGGGCGCTATGGATATTATTGCCGAGATGATTTCGGACAATGCTGATTACAGAGCATATATCAGAGAGGCAACCTTTACAGAGGGTAAGATTACATCTCAAGCTAAGGATGAGAAGGCACAGAGTGTATATGAGATGTACTATGCTTTTGAGGAGGCAGTAAGCAAGGTGGCAGGTCACAGAGTACTTGCACTCAACCGTGGCGAGAATGAGAAGTTCCTGACAGTGAAGATTGAAGCACCGGAGGAGAGAATTATCCGTTATCTTGAGAAGATGGTGATTACCTCTGAGAATGAGAACACCACACCGGCATTGCAGGAGACCGTACAGGACAGCTATCAGAGATTGATTGCTCCTGCGATTGAACGTGATATTAGAAATGAATTAACTGAGAAGGCAGAGGATGGTGCCATTTCTGTATTCGGTAAGAACTTAGAGCAGCTTTTGATGCAGCCGCCAATCGCAGGCAAGGTTGTACTTGGCTGGGACCCGGCGTTCAGAACCGGCTGTAAGCTTGCAGTAGTAGATGCGACAGGTAAGGTTCTTGATACCAAGGTTATTTATCCAACGGCACCGCAGAATAAGGTCGAGGAAGCAAAGGCAGAGCTTAAGAAGCTCATTAAGAAGTATGGAATCAGTCTGATTTCCGTAGGTAACGGAACAGCATCCAGAGAGTCAGAGCAGGTGATTGTAGAGCTGATTAAGGAGCTTGATACACCTGTACAGTATATCATTGTAAATGAGGCAGGAGCTTCCGTATATTCAGCAAGTAAGCTTGCAACAGAGGAATTCCCGAACTTTGATGTAGGACAGAGAAGTGCAGCATCTATTGCAAGAAGACTGCAGGATCCATTGGCGGAGCTTGTTAAGATTGACCCTAAATCCATCGGTGTTGGCCAGTACCAGCATGATATGAATCAGAAGAAGCTTAGCGAAGCATTAAATGGTGTTGTTGAGGATTCCGTAAATAAGGTTGGTGTAGATTTGAACACTGCATCGGCTTCATTATTAGAATATATTTCAGGTATTTCTAAGCCAATCGCAAAGAATATTGTAGAGTATAGAGAGACAAATGGTAAGTTCACCAATCGTAAGCAGCTCTTAAAGGTTGCAAAGCTTGGTCCAAAGGCATACGAGCAGTGTGCAGGATTTATGAGAATCCTTGACGGTGAGAATCCTTTGGATGCTACCAGCGTACATCCTGAGTCTTATGAGGCAACCGAGAAGCTTTTGGAGAAACTGAACCTTACTATGGAAGATGTAAAGGAGCTTCAGAAGAAGGCAGCGGCTAATAAAGGCAAGGCTAAGCCTGCTAAGAAGGAGAACAAGAAGCCTCAGAAGCAGGTTGTGATTAAGAATACAAATACTGCTATGGGTAAGGCTTTGGCAGCTGCTATGGGTGGAGTGACAATGGAGGTTGAGAACACAGCTAAGGCAGCAGGTGCAGAGGAGATTACAGTAGGTAGTCTTGAGAAGAAGATTAAGGATAAGAAGAAGCTGGCAGAAGAACTTGGTATTGGTGAGATTACTTTGACAGATATTTTAAAGGAACTTGAGAAGCCGGCAAGAGACCCTCGTGAGGATATGCCTGCACCGATTTTGCGCAGTGATGTATTAGATATGAAGGATTTAAAGCCTGGCATGATTTTGAAGGGAACTGTAAGAAATGTTATAGACTTTGGTGTATTCGTAGATATCGGTGTACATCAGGATGGTCTGGTTCATATTTCGCAGATTACGGACAAGTTCATCAAGCATCCGCTGGAGGCAGTCAGTGTAGGCGATATTGTAGATGTAAAGGTAATGGAAGTAGATGTTGCTAAGAAGCGTATAGCTCTTACCATGAGACTGGGAAAGTAGTAGTACTTGCACTTTAAGAAGTTTTCGTTATAATGGAATTAAGATAATTGTTCAGGGTAGGTTGAAGCACTTGCTGCTGAGACCGTAAGAACATGATTGAGTATTGCAAAAATCCCATTGCGTAGCAATTATAAAATGGATTTTTGCATCGTAATTATGAAGGTACTGAATGATTACGATGTAAGTTAATATCGAAGCACCTGTGTTCCGCAGGTGCTTTTTCGAGATTGAAAAGAGGAGTATTTATATGGAGTTAGAATTTGACGTTAAGATTACCCCTGGTG
>JAZNMO010000205.1:0-50369 GCA_045579665.1 Lachnospiraceae bacterium | reverse complement strand
GTAATGTTTCAGTATCTTACATCTAAACTAAAAAGGCACCTTTCAAAAAAAGAGATAGGTATCTTGGACATCCAAGATATCTATCTCGATTATTAGCTAGGGACTGCTTTTGCGCTGAGTGCTTTTTTCACAGCCCCTTCTTACTTCTTATACACTCTGTCTGACTTCACTCTTAATGGTTTATTACAAATGAGCAAGCCTCTGCGTCTGTTCCATCTGTCAATGTAGCAACCCCTTCTGATAATGTCAAGTACATACCCACATACTCCAATGACTCAAAGGAAACACCCTCTCCCGAAAGTCCCGATACAGTAATAAAAGTCTGTGCATTTGCCTTCTTGCCGTCATCATCCTGAGAAAGTCCTACACCATCTCCTGTTGCAGTAACATAGAGCCCCGGCTTATTATAGGACTCAATTGATACATAGTAAGCGTAGCTCTCATCCATCTTACCCGGTACAATCTCCCAAAGCATATCTGCCTCAGTGGTCTTATCTAAATTGCTTCCAAGCTGCATATTCAGATATGGATAAGAAGCATCTACACCTGAGTTATTAAACCACTCATGCGCCAGTACCTCTCCATTACCTGCTGTCAATGTGGAAGCCTTTCCACTGATACCTGTAGACGTCTCCTGAATATAATTTACCCATCCGTCTGACTCAAATACAACCTCTTCCACACACGCTACACGCCTGAATCCGCTTCCCTTTGGTAAAGAACCGTTATGATAAATAAAGTATGTCTTTCCCAAGAAATCAACGACTGCCGGATGATTTGTATTAGATGTTGCTGATGGCTCCATAATGATTTCACCAAAGTACCATCTGCCGTTCATCAAATCGTCTGTTGTAGCAAATGCCATCTGCTCTCTCCAACCATACGCATAGAAGAGGTAATAATCACCGTAGTAATTACCATTCTCATCCTGTCTTCTGTAAATCCATGGTGCTTCGGTAAATGAAGTAGGTACCATCTGACTTACGATATCCTTATCAAATACAATCTCTCCATCACCATCAATATCCTTAACAGAAGTCATATCCTCATTCAACTCACACATATAGAGCTTTCCGTTACCCCATGCAAGATATCTGTGCTCCTCACCATTCTCATCTGTCTCAATCCAGACAGTAGGGTCGATATCATTCCACGCAGAGGTCTCATCTGTCGTAAACGACCCCAATACCAATGCCTGTCCTAAATCAACAAACGGACCCGCCGGATTCTCTGAAACCGCTACACCGATGGACTGCTTACCGCTGTCCTTATTATTCCATGAACAGAAGTAAAGATAGTACATATCCTTACCAAGCTCCTTATCATAATGTCTTGCTACCTGTCCTGCCCATGCTGAGTTATTATCGCCCCAGGCAACATCCTTCATAGACATGGCAACACCTTCGTAGGTCCAATTCACCATATCCTTTGTCGAATAACAAAGATACTCCGGAATCACATAGGCACTTGCCGGTGCTGTATCATGTCCCACATACAAATATAATGTATCTCCAACCACCAAAGCCGATGGGTCTCCACCGTATGTCACAGATTTGGCATCTCCTGCATATACAAGCTCACCTTCTTCGCCAAAGCCCAAAAGCGGATTGCCCGCTAAACTCTTCTCAATTTCAACCTCTACAGGTATAATCGCCTCAGCCTCTTTTGTCTCTCCCACTATACTCTCTACCACTTCACTCTGTGTCTCTACCTCTGTCGTAGTCTGCTGACTACTGCATCCAAATAAAGACACTGTCATGATTCCAACCAACAATATACTAACTAATCTTTTCTTCATTGTTACCTCCCACTATCGTCGTAAAACAATATTATATCTTACGTCATTATACTATGTTTACCAATATATTTCCACATTAACTTTAACAAAATTTAAAATATTTTAGGTTTCACAATAACAATTTATTATAAAATACTAACCCACTTCTCTATTACTTTTATACACTTCCAATCTTCTGTTTTCAGTTATTTTGCAAAATATTCCCATATTAGTAGATTTTTCATTTTATTTGTTATATAATTTTATTATATATTGTAGAAAACCACACAAAGAAACAGGAGATGAAGCTATGTTTAGTCAATTATTTGGTAAATACCTTGTAGAAAAAGAAATCATTTCAAAGGATGATTACAAGTCTGCAATTGAACAGCAGCTAGCTGTTAGAGTTAAATTAGGAACTATTGCGATTGCAGAAGGCTTGTTAACTGAGGATGAAGTTGAAGCGATTAACAAGCTACAAATGCAATTTGACAAGCGTTTTGGAGATATTGCTGTCGAAAAAGGCTGGCTGACAGATGATGAGGTCGGTGCTTTATTAAAGAAGCAGGGTAATCCATATATGCAGTTTATTCAGGTATTAATGGAGCAAAGTAAGCTGACCGCTACTGTCCTTGATAAAACCTTAGGTGCCTTCCAGAAGGAACACGGATTCTCTGATGCAGAGATGGACGCTTTAAAGACAGGAGATATTGACTCTCTGATGCCGATATTTGCATTCTCAGCGAAACCATATGTTACGAATATTGCAAGTCTTGTTGTTAGAAACATTAACCGTTTCATTACAAGAGACTTCTACGTAGAGAAAATACAACACACAAAATCCTTAAGCTACTGCCATCTCGCAGGACAAAAAACTGTCGGACATGACTCTGTCTACATTGCTCTTGCAGAAGAAAAAGGCGAAACCTCTTTTGCTCAGCTGGCAACTGCATTCTCCGGCGAAGCTCATACTGCCGCAAGTGATGATGCTTATGATGCTGTTTGTGAATTTATCAATGTTAACAGTGGTTTATTTGCTTCTGAGCTTAGTGAACAGGAAATCGAAATGGATATGGAACCAACCTTCGCCTATAAAGACCAAACAGTTGAGGGCGACTTCTATGTATTACCAATCTACATCGACGACCATAAGATTAATCTTGTAATTGCTGTTAACAGTGAGGTTTCCATGGGTAAAACACCTTATGCTTATACCAAGCACGAAACCATCGTATATGATGTAAAGACTGATTCAAAGGGTACCGTTCTTTTGGTTGATGATTCTAAGATGTCCAGAAATATGTTAAGAAATCTGCTTGAAGAAGCAGGCTACTCTATTCTTGCAGAAGCAACCAACGGCGCAGAAGCTGTAGAAGCATACAAGAAGCAGAAGCCTGACCTTGTAACTCTCGATATTACAATGCCTGTTATGGACGGTATTGAGGCACTTAAAAATCTGCTTGCCTACGACCCAGACGTAAAAGCAATCATGATTACCGCAGCTGGTCAGCAGTCTAAGCTCATTGAAGCCTTAAAGATTGGTGCCAAGAAGTTTATTACAAAGCCTTTCGAAAAGGACGAAATTGTAAGCAATGTTGCCGAAGTGATGAATGAATAAATATTGAACGGGCCTTCCGATTATATTCGGAAAGCCCGTTATTTTATTTCAATATCCATCAATTCTTTTATTTCATCACTAAAATCAGGATAAATTTCCGTAAGAAGTCCCTTCTTTATCTCAACCAATATATTTCTATACTTTTTATCTTTGAACTTCTTTTCGAAAACAAAAATAATCTTATATTTCTTAGATGTAAATCCATCAATATTTCTTGGAATCAATGTAATTGGAAATGACGTATTTCCAAGCTTTTGAAAGCCTAGAGTTGCCATATTACCATAGGCATACGTAAAATCAACAAATTGAGATATTTTATCCTTCAACCCTACTTTCATATATTTTGCATCTTGAATTCGTAGCATGTCTGCACAGCAGGAACATTTTTCGTTAATCGTTGTTCGATTGTGATTTCTAGACGGCTGGCAATCAGATATCTTGATTCCGTCCCCTATACCTGTATTATACTCCTCACACTTATCATAAAATTCAGTCGCGCTTAGTGTTTTACTATCAATCCCCAAAAGGTGCATAAAGTATTTTTTCTCAAAGTGACACTGAAACCAAAAAAATTTAGAATTTTTATTTTTTCCTATTATTAAATAATCATTTCCCATAAGTTTTGCATATTCTGCTGCCGCTTTATAAATTGCCTCCAACAATTTATCATCTGACAATTTTGAGTTAATAACCATCTATTTCTCCCATGTAAAAAGGTCTTGCACCCGCAAGACCTTTACATTCATTAGTATTACTGGTTTATTTAGGTGCGTGCCACCCAATTGAAAGCCTTCCACCTTCATGCGAAATCAACTATTTCGTACAGTATATGCATAGTTTTAACGTTTCCAGTCTAACGGTGATATGCTCCTTATATCACATGTCCATACGAATATGGAGAAGAATACTCTTCTGGCACTTTTAGTATACCACATCATATCTGTAATTACAAATCATATTTAACTTTTATCTATGCACTTACTATACTATATCATACTCCAACGAATTTAGCGATATTAACTATATAGCTATTCTTGCAAAAGTATCTCCGCCTCGCTTTCTTTTACACCAAATTTAGTCTTGAAGTCTTCATATCCATTTACCCAATCAAATCGTATTTGCTCCGATACTGCCTGAAAATGTAATTGACCACACCTTATTTTATTTTGTTCCTCTGTCTGTAAATTCTCCCACTCTTTGCCAGCCTTTGTTTCGACTATGAAATATATTCCCAGCTCCGGCTTACACAGTGTATCTTTTTTACAAATAATCGCCCAGTCAGGTGAATAATTACCATGTGGTGTATCAATAACAAAACCACCCTTCTTCAATTTTGTAAACATCAACACATTTTGGTTATTCTCCAGTTTCTCCGCAAAACTCTTTTCGCCCTGACTATCCAGCTTATAATACTCATTCATTGCAGAGCTACGATTTGCATTAGCATGAAACACTCTCCATTCGACCTTGAAATCCTCTTCGCTAATCGTATCCAGTTCAAAAATATTTCTGCTATCTAATTCATACCCTTTGATTACCTCGTAGGAAGTAATATTCGATGCTTTTGTCGAATTTAATCTCTTTAATATTCTTTGGGTAACCATATCTAATATATCCTGATTATTTAAAAGTTCTCTCTTCTCAACCTGACTAATTATCTTAAATATAGCAAGTCTTGGTAACATGGTATGATACATTATGTAATTAGCAATTTCAAAGTCACCCTTTGGTTCTGATTCAATTTCAATCTCAATCTCTTTCATACCATAAGTGACTTCTTCCATCACAAACATTGCTGCTTCATCAAATTTAGCTTTTCCCACTTCAACCTTATATTCATTCTTTGCTCTTACAAATCTAAGAAAATCATTTATTTCCTCTGCGCATTCATAAATAAACTTATCCTTACTAATCTCACATTTGTACATGGTACGTTTCATAAGATTTTCTCTAAGCGCAAAGTAAATCTTCTCAAATTCACCTTGTGTAACAAAAGCTCTTACCTTATTCTCATATGGTTCATTATCCCCATTACGAATTTCTATCTTCCTTGAACCTTTTTGAACCATCAACTCCTTAAATTGCTTCTTAATGTTCTCCATATGCTCATACAAAGTTTCATCTACAAAAATCATATTATCAAAAAGCTTAGTAACTTGAGAAGCCGTTCCCTTTAAAATATGTTCTCCGTTCATTACCCCCGCAGAAATAAGCTCCTGCTTCAATGTGTCTACCAACTTTGGCGTAATCTTTATCTGTGGTACTCCTGCTGTCTTCAATGTAGAAATCAGAATCTCAGCAGTAACTTCATTCTTATCATAATTCATACTATCATTAAAATCTTTTTGCAACGCAGCCGCAAAGTGGTCATAATAATCATTTGCAATAACTGTAAGTTCATTTATTCTACGGTCCAAACAACGATTACCGGTAATATCTACAGGGAGTCTTAATCCTCTACCTATCTCCTGCTTTTTTGCAATATCCGAACCACCTGATTTTAATGTACATAGAGTAAATACATTTGGATTGTCCCATCCTTCTCGAAGTGCAGAATGAGAAAATATGAACGCAAGCGGTTCCTCAAAGGATATTAATTCATCTTTTTTCTCCAGTATCAAGCTGATACCTCGGTCTATATCATCCTGCGATTTTGCTTTAATTTTCATATTTTCTTCATCAAGTGAAGAATCCCAACCTTCTATCTCCACCGCATTGTTTTTTGCATCTCTTGCAAAATATCCTTCTCGAACCGCATGAACATCCATAAAATCAGGAAAATATTCTTTATACTTTCCAAGCAGCACTGCATTCTGAGACACATACTTGCGATATTCCTCATCAAATATTTTTAAATATTCTCCTCTTCCATCAGGCGCATTACTATCTCTTACCTTATCCACTGCATCAACAAAAAACAACGTAAGTGCTTTTATTTTTCTTCCTGCTCGAATAATATTCATCTGTTTTACAAAATGATTTTGAATAGCAAGTCTTATTTGAATACGGATTGCCTCATTTTTCTCAATCTCATAGGTACTATGCCCCTGTTCCAATTCCATGATTTTCTCTTTCGTTGCAATCTGTAATGGCTTTAACTTATGAGGTTCTTCTGCAATACGCATATCCTTATATTGCGGAAGGTTTCCCGATAGTTCTTCAATAGAAGCTCCTCCACCAACATGAAATGTCTTAAATCGAATAGTACCTCCCTGCTCCTGTGAAAATATCTCTATTTTAGCTTTCAAATCCGAAGTAAAAGACAAATAACGGATATAAGGATAGTCCTTCGGTATCACTCCGTGTACTGTCTTTACTTCAATTCGTTTTACCAAGTCCCTCTGATAAGCACCATAAGAATCCAACTTATAAATCTGGTTATACAACTGTTTATGCGTCGCTGAATATCTCAATGTAAAAAGTGGCTCTAACTCTTCAATTGCCTTTAGGGATTTCGATTTATTCTTCTTTGTTCCTTCAATCTTTTGTGGTTCATCAATAATAACAATAGGCTTAATATACTTAATATCTTCCCAAAGAATCTGACCGTACTCATCTTCTGTTCTGATTTTATTGGTATCTTTATTGAATGCCTGAATATTCATGACACAAATACTCAAATCATTAATTTCTACCAGCTTCGTACTAACTTGTTTTGGATTATTGCTATCATAAATAAAACTATGTTTTAATATATCAATATCATACAATCGCTTAAAATGGTCTTGTAGCTGCTCCATTGATTTCTCGACACCCTTACGAATCGCTATGGATGGAACCACCACAATAAACTTCTTAAAGCCATATTCCTTGTAAAGCTCCAATATTGTACGAAGATATACATACGTCTTACCTGTTCCTGTTTCCATTTCAATCGTAAAATTGTTACCATCTACCAATGCAGAATCTGCAAACAAATCATTCTGCAGCTGTACATTTCTTAAATTCGCAAGCAATCTGGAACCAACTACAATATCATTATTTCTTACAGGGTCTCCTTCATCCGTCTTACGAATACGTTCAGGTCGATAAATTCCCTCAACTCTCCTTGATAGTCCTCTAAACAATTCCACTGTAGATGTTACAGCCTGTAACTGATAATCCAAATTGTCATCAAATTGGAATGCAATACGTTTCGCCATAGTACATTCCTCCTTAAATGAATTCTACAGTATATGTAGTTTTATCAGTTCCTGCATTCTTCTCAATGAGAGCCTTTAATCTTCTAAAAGTCTCATCCTTGAGTGCAATATCATCCTTAAAGGCAGAATCTCTGAAAATAAACTTAATTGGCAACGGGTCAAGCTCTGCCAACTTATTTATCAATTCTACTGTAATCTCTGTTTCCAGACACACCAAGTAACTGCTTGCGTACAGATATGTACGACTTCCTATATCTGAAAGCTGTTCTAATGTCTCTGACAAAGCCACATCACGTTGTCTAAGCATCAGTTCATACACAATATCTACATCCTTCGCTCCAGGCATAAAGTCTACAAGGTCTGGTGTCGTTTCAATTTGTGACAAATCAAGCTGCCCCGCATCTATTAAAGAATTCCATTTGATGTTGGTATCGGAGACACGAAAGACTTTGAAACCAATATCTATGTCTGCATCTGGATTTTCCTGTTTGATTTTTTCTCCTGCTCGGCGGATGCGTTCTTTGCCTATTTCGCAGATGTTTTTGTAGCCCGCTTTAAACGCTTCGCTTTCTTTTTCACATTTTTCAGGCAACTGTACCAGAACAAACTTTCGTTTTCCTACATCCTCCTCATTTAGTCTCATAATAGCATGAGCTGTACTTGCTGAACCCGAAAAGAAATCCATAACAACAACCTCTTCATCCGCTATAGAAATTATGTACTTCATTAATTCTACTGCTTTTGAAAAGTCAAATGGCACTTTATTATTTTTTAACCATTTTGTACTTCCCTGTGAATCAAAAAACAGAATTGATTTAGGAACTTGATATATATAATCATCTAGATATCTTTTTACTCTTGGAACAATTTTTTCATCTTCTCCAAATGCTAAAAGTCCATCCCTTGCCATCCTTTGCAATTCATCATCTTTGTACCTCCATCCTCCATTCGGTTTAGTACAAGGTTTCCCCGTAATTGGATGAAGCACCTCACTTTCAGTATTTCCATTAGAAACACCTCCAGGATTATCTGTTTGATAGATTCCCTTCTCATCCGCATATGTATAATGATCTAAATCATAAAATCTAGGATATTTAACCAATGCAAGTAATTCATCATGAATTGTTTCTTGGTCTAACCCTTTTTTCACCAACTGCATAGCTCTGCTATAATATTCGTCAACATTATTTTTTTTCACTTTCCATTCTTCTTGTATGCTTTCTTTATTTTTTGCATAGCATAAGATATATTCATGTGATACAGAAACATACTTCGAATTATTCTTTGAAGAGTTTGATGCTACTATAAACTCTGCAATAAAGTTACTTTCATTAAAAATTTCATCACATATCTTTTTTAAATTTGACATTTCATTATCATCTATCGAAATAAAAATCACACCATTTTCTTGTAATATATCTTTAGCAATCATTAATCGTGGATATATCATATTGAGCCAATTTGCATGATATCTATTTTGAGAATTTCTGTTGACTGTATATCTTTCACCAAGTTCACTTGCAAAGCCTTCTGCAATATCAGTCTCCTTCTTGCTCATTTCAAAATAATCATTATACACAAAATCGTTCCCCGTATTATACGGTGGATCAATATAAATCATCTTAATCGCACCATAATAATTCTGTCGCAACAGCTTTAATACTTCCAGATTATCCCCTTCAATATAGAGATTCTCCGTAGTATCTGCATTCTTGCTATCCTCGGGAACGAATTTTAGTGTCTTACCTATGATATCCTCTTGTGCTATCTTCTTGGCATTCTTCTTACCTGCCCATGTCAATTCATATTTTTCGCTATCAACTTCTTTAAACTGTCCTAATTCTTCTCTAAGAGCTTCAAAATCAACCTCGCCATCCTTAACTGCCGAAGGAAATAACTGTGCCAGTTTTCTTACATTATCACCTACTATATCATTTATGCTTTGTTGTACCTTACTACATTCCATCTCAGTAGCAACCTCCTCTTTTGTATCTCTTTTTAATAATTCTCTTTATCCAAATTCTCAATCGCCTTTTTAATTTCCTTATTTAAAGTCAGTCTTTCTGCATTGGATATCGCTTTTTTCAATTGACTTCTCAAATCCACCAGCTTCTTATATCTCACATATAGCTGTTCCATACGATTACTGTCATACCATACATTTCCCTCTAAGAGATGTTCTGTATTTGCATAAGCATTCTCATTCATCATCATATATGTACGGTAGTACCATTCCTTATACAGATTAACCTTATTCGTCTTATTCTTTATCTGCTGATAATCCAAATACTTAAACAGACGTTTTCTCGCAATATCAGGCAATCCCACAGGATATTTTTCCGTCAAAACACTACACTCCATTACAATCTGTGTTTCATCGGTCTGATTTAGTCTCTTTAACGCCAAAGAATACAACTCATCTTTCGAATCATGCATCCTGATTACACAAAGTGGTTTTATCAGATTCTGATACAAAGACGCCAAATATGCTGCATCTTTAACACTATGCAGCTCTATATCATAAAATTGAATCGCCTGACATTTATATTCTTCATTAATCACAGAAGGAATCTCTTCTCCTGCTATCTGATATATCAGCCTCACTTCTTTGATTACTTCTTTCACACGTTTCTTATCCTCAGATTTTAAATCCTTAGGAATAAAATCCTTTAGTGACAGCTTAACCTCTGTCATATAATGCTCTGGTATATTAAACATTATTCCACCACCAAAAATGAAATTAACTCAAAGTCATCAGCAGTCTCCCCGGCAAATGCATTATTGAAGCCACTAAAGTCAAACATCATCTGAACAGCCTTTGATTCCTCTTCTCCTTTAATAGAGTGAATCGCTTTGTTTAACAGTTCTGAATAAAACTCCATTTTTGTTGCATTCTTCGTCCTATCAAAGAACTTACCAAATAACTCCATAACGGCTACTCCCTTGCCATAGCATAATTTTCTGAACTGTTTTACAACCTCTCTAGCTTGACCATTGCCATATAACACTGTGCCATCATTCAGTATATAAATCAGATAATATGGATATAAGGAACTATCCGACTTCGGCTTCTCCCCATCATTACGATGCTTAAAGCAAAACAAAACACCTTTATGCTCACTATCTGTAACCGAGTAGATTCCCTTTGGTATCTTCTTTATCTGTGGCGTTGACTGTATGTACTCAGATAGCTCATTTAGGTATTCATTCATATTAAGGTCTGTAAGCGAGATATTCTCGTTTGCATCCTCTATATCAATCACTTCTGCCTGCAGCCTTTCTAACTGTCGCTTTCTAAAATTAAAATCATTCATTTCAGGTGTCAATATATCTTCATCACCTGTCGATACGAGATTTAAAGTTGTCATCTTACCCTTCACACGTTGCTCCAGACCTAGGTAGTCATTCAGTTCCATTGCCGGGAAAAAGTTAATCATCTGAATATTCTCATTCTTACTTCCGATACGGTCAATACGTCCAAATCTCTGTATCAATGACACTGGATTCCACTGTATGTCAAAGTTGATTACCGTATCACAATCCTGCAAATTCTGACCTTCCGAAATACAATCTGTTCCTATAAGCAAATCTAATTGTTCTTCTGACGGTATCTCCTTCTTCATCTTTGACATAGGTGAAAATGCACATAATACAGAATTAAAATCTATGTCCACATTTCGATTATTGCAGCGAATATTCTTACCTGTGACACAAGCAGTATGTACACCGTACTCTTTCATAGCATCCGCAAGCTCACGATACAAATAATCAGCTGTATCTGCAAAAGCAGTAAATACCAACACTTTGCGATTCCCATAATTATAAGGTGTCTCTATTACCTTTCTCGCAAGAATCTCTTTGAGTTCCTGTAGTTTTTTATCTCTTTGCTCATCCAGGATTCTTCTTGCATTCCTATGAATCTCTTGAATAATATACTTATCACTAGCCAAGTCTTCCAAATAATCATTTACACGAAGATGCTTTACATCTATCTCATACTTACCTTCAAGGTAAAAATCATCATCCTCTAACTCACCACTCTCCTCATCCAACTGCCCGCTACCCTTTAATAACAACTGCTCCGTTCGTTCAATGCGTTCTAAAAGTCTGCGTAATGTTTCTTCAAATGAATATACAGAGCTTTCTAAACGCTTAAAAAGATTAAATCTATGAAGTACAATCATACCTCTGGACTGTGTATCAAATTCCATTTTCCCGCCATGCTTACCTGTCAGTGAATACTTCTTGATATAAATCTTTTTAAATTCTTCTTTTATGTATTTAGTAGGTGTATACACGCTTAAAATGAGTGCCTCCAGCATCTCGTTTGTTTCTTTAAACTTAAGCAATTCACCCGATATATCAATATCGCTATTTAATGTCATTGGTGCATTCTTATTCGGGAACTGACCAACACCTTTATTTCCGTAATAACTTGTAATGTGTTTACGGCTTCTGGATATTGTCATAAGCTCTAATAACCTGTAAAAATCTGATGGAAGGCTATCTAATAATTCTTCTTTCTTATGCTTTGGACGTTTTTCCCATGCATTAATACAGGCAGATGTTTTTCTAAGAAGGTTATCTACACTTGCAATTCCCTCTTCTTCAAAAGCAAAATCTTTATCCCCCGTGATAATGCTTATCTGATTTTTTAAGTCTACCAAACTGTTATTTACTGGTGTTGCAGACAATAAAAGTACCTTTGTGTTGTTATTACCATGCTTAATCACATCCTGCATTAATCTTGCATATCGTGTCATAATAAGCTGGTCATTCTCATCATATCTATCATTTCGATTTCTAAAATTGTGTGACTCATCAATCACAACAAGGTCATATAAACCCCAGTCAAATTTCTTTAAGTCTTGACCTGAACGTGACATACCGCTATATCTGGACAAATCTGTATGAAACATAATTCTATAGTTAAAAGTCTCATGCAGGAAGGAATCCTTGTAATCACCACGGAATGAATTCCAGTTATCATACAATTTTGCCGGTGTAAGAACCAACACGCGGTTCATACCAATTTCAAAATATTTTATAATGGCAAGAGCCTCAAACGTCTTACCTAATCCTACAGAATCAGCAATAATACAGCCCCCGTATGTATTCAGCTTACGAATTGCAGATACAACACAATCCTTTTGAAAATCATACAAAGAGTTCCAAATCTCTGTTTTCTTAAATCTGCTACTATCCTTTTCAAAGCGTTCCACGCCCATATCCAGCTGATTGCCAAACAATTCATTGAGTGTAAAATAATACAAAAACTCTGGCGAATGCTCTTTATATACATATTGTAAGCTAGCAAGTAACTCTTCCTTATAATCTACTGACACCTGTTCATTAAACCAAATCTGTTTAAATGTATTAAGAGCTACCATTATCTGTTCTTTATCAGCACTACCATTTAAAACCGTATCAAAATTAATATTATGAATCATTTCTCTACTCATCTTCTTAGAAACTTCCAGTGAAGAAGAACCCTGAATCATAAAATCATCATCTATTATTAAAATATTACCGCCAATGCGAATTCCGGGATTCACCTTACGAATATTGACATTTTTCTCTATAAAGTCATGCATATTACGAGCCTTAGAGAAATGCTGTAACTTATTCTTCTCAGTAATGTCATATGAATTAAATAAAATATCTGTCGGATTGATTTCAAATTCATGTGCAATCTCTGCTTGATGAGGTAAAAACTTTACATCGCGAATTACAAAATTGATTTCCTTTACATTATGTAAATTCTTCTCTAACAAGGAAAACACCGATATTGTCAGCTTATCATTGACAATATTGACAACTGCATCCTTTTTACTTTGCAATACTTCATTGATTTTATTAATCATCTGCTCACTTGAGTTAATCGCATTTGTCATTTCACTTTTTCTCCTTAAGTACTTTTAAATTCTTTTGTATAAAAGGACATAAAAACACCATTTTGTACAAACAATTTTAGTACAGATATTTACTAAAATCAATAGTAAATATCTGTACTAGATATACTGTTTTTATCAGTATAAGGTGGTATTTATATGAATTATATAAAACGTATGAGGGATTTAAGAGAAGATTCAGATTATACTCAAGAATATGTTGCTCATTTTTTAGGGACCTCACAAACAATGTACGCCCGGTATGAACGTGGTGCTAATGAATTACCTATTCATCACTTACTATCACTATGTAAGCTATATAATGTATCTGCAGATTATTTTTTAGGACTATCTAATGACAAAAGAAAATAAATATACAAAAACAGCACTTCTAATACTAAAAGTGCTGTTTTCTACATATATACTCTCTCTAATTCACCTCAATCACATAGCTTGCCTCAAAGCTCTCCTGTGCTTTCAGCGTATTGCCCCATTCTCTCTCGGACAAATCGCCTGCAAATCCCTTCTTATCTGCTCTTCCATACCAAGGCTCTATGCAGATAAACGGTGCATTCTTTTTCGTAGGCGACCAGATACCTACCAGCGGTGTATCAAACTTCACAGTAAGATACGGCGTCTTGTCAGGTAAGCATAACGCTATCTCATGTACCTGATCATTCTCCATAACCAATGCATCACCATCAAACAAATCCTCAGTTATCTTCATATAGCCATCAGACAACTGATATTCTCTTATATCGTCTACCAGTAATGAACCTTCAAACGAATCGCTCTGCAAGGTCTTGTCGGTATCAAAATGAATATAGTAATCTGTCTGCTTGGTATCCTCTAAAATCGGACACATAAATGCAGGATGCCCTCCTATAGAATAGTACATCTCCTCTGCCCCGTTATTATATACCTTCCATAATACACGTACTGTCTTTCCTTCCAGCTTATACCCAAGCTTTAATACGAAATCAAACGGATACTTTGCAAGTGTTTCTTCATTCGCCTTCAATTCAAACCACAAAGTATCTGTGCTCTGTTCAATCAACGTAAACTCCATATCCCTCGCAAAGCCATGCTGTCCCATAGGATATTCCTTCCCCTGCCAGCGATACACTCCCTCACTCACACTTCCTACAAAAGGGAACAATACAGGTGCTGTTCTACCCCAGTATTGCTTATCCCCACACCACATATACTCTTTTGCATCAGCCTTTTTCTGCAAAGACTTTATCTCCGCTCCTGCTGAATCTACTTCTAATCTAATTTCCTCATTCTCCAATACAAATCTGCTCATACGTCCTCCTTATATATCATTCATAATTTGCATTTTATAAGCTATTATAAAAAGAAGAACCCAAATAGCCACTATTCCAGTTCTTCCCCTTATGACTCAATATTTCAGATACTCTTTCACCTTTTCCAAAACATTATTTGCCGTCAATATTTGCGCCTCTGCTTTTTCTCTTGAAGCTATATAAAAATCATCATAATCGCTTTTTTCACGCAATTGTTTTAGTTCCGACAATCTTCTACCTATTTCTCTCGGGAAAATATCCTTTGCCACAAACTCTTTATTAAAATAAGCAACTACATCCTTATGTCTTTTAAAATCTACAGTTCCTAATGCTAACACCGCCTTAATTGCATAAAACGCTGCATAATAAGACCTATTGATTGCATCTTTATAATAACCCGCTTCATAACAATTTCTTGCAACCTGCAAAGTATCTGCGGCTTCTTGCAAACGATATTTACTTAATTCTATTTGTCTATCATCCATTAAGAACAATTCCCTCCTTCTCTACATTATCGTAAAACGGAAGCGCTCCCAACCAATGATAAAAATGCTCATCATTTTTTAGGATTACACTAATATCAATACCATATTCCATTTGAAAATCAAAAGCAACATCAAATACCCTGCTCTCAATCTTTTCAATCTCAGCATCGGAAAGCGTTGTTAATACCATAATATCAATATCCGAATTCTCATTGTAATCGCCTCTTGCATACGAACCATATAATATTACCTTCGTCAATTGTTCTCCTAACAATACCTTCAATGCCTCGGAAAACTTATATATTATATCTCTATATTCTGCCATCACAACGCCTCCTTCCAATTCTATTATACGAAAAATACCTATGACTTACAATTATTTTTCTTTCCCAGCACCTTTTTTGCTGTTATCACAAACAAAATCGCTGTCGTCAACACCGAAATAATATCCGCTGTCGGTTCAGCAATATAGATTCCCTGTACCCCCATAAATTTCGGAAATAAAATAGCCAGCGGAATTAACAAAATCACCTTTCTAAGCAAGGCAATAAATAAAGAAACCTTTGCCTGTCCCAAAGCCATAAAAGTGGTCTGGCAGCCCATCTGAATACCAAATATCATAATTCCAAGGAAATAAATCGGCATATACTGACAGGTGAGTGCCACAAGCTCTGCATTGTTAGAAAAAAGTCTCGCAAAAATCTCAGGCTTTAACACTGCCATTCCTCCCATAAGCAATGTTCCCGTAAGACAAACCGTTACCATTCTTACAAATACTGCCTTTACTCTGGCAAAGTTCCCTGCGCCGTAATTATAGCTCATAATCGGTTGAACGCCTTGCGCTACACCCTGTACCGGCACAACAATCAGCTGCATCACGCTACTCATAATGGACATCGTTCCCACATACAAATCTCCGCCGTAGTTCTGCAGACCTGTATTTAATGTAATCATTACAAGACTCTCCGTACTCTGCATAATAAACGGTGAAACACCAAGTGCCGCAATCTTTCCTATAATCGCTTTGTCTAAACCAATATATTCCCTTCGGATACGCATCACGCTCTTCTTAGATAACAGAAAACGAACTACCCACACCGCACTTAATGCCTGCGAAAGAATTGTTGCCACTGCTGCTCCCTTCACACCCATACCGAATCCAAAGATAAATATAGGGTCAAGAATCATATTCGCTATCGCACCAATCAACACGGAAAGCATCGCCACCTTGGCATTTCCCTGACCGCTGATATAGGTATTCAACCCCAAGGAGAGCTGTACAAACACTGTTCCAAGCAGATAAATCGAAATATAATCCTCTGCATATGTAATCGTATTCTCACTTGCTCCAAAAGCATATAAAATCGGCGTCTTAAACACAGAAAAGAACAGCATCAATATAACCGAACATATTAGTAGCATTGTAAAACTGCTTCCTAATATTCTCTCTGCCTCTTCCTTATTCTTCTTACCAAGCTGTATGGATGCCAGTGGTGCTCCACCCATTCCTGCAAAGGCACTAAAGGCTGAAATTATCATCAAAATCGGTGCAGTGATACCAACTCCCGTTAATGCCAACTCTCCATATCCCTCTATATGACCAATATAAATTCTGTCTACAATGTTATATAATACATTAATAATCTGTGCTGCCACTGCCGGTAATGCCATGCTAAGCATCAGCTTCCCAAGGGGCGCATTTCCCAAACGCTCTTCTTTTGATATTTCTTTTTCCATCTATGATAACCTCCAGCCTGTATCTTCTATCTCAAAGGCTCGTTCAACCTCTTCTTCACAGCTCTCCAATCAGGACAAAATCTATCCATATATGCCTTAAATTTCGGACCATGATTTGGTACATATAAATGAGTCAACTCATGCAATATCACATATTCCAGACATTCCTTCGGCTTCTTTGCCAACTGCACATTCAGCCAAATACGTCCATCCGTCACATTACAGGTTCCCCACTTCGTTTTCATATTCTTAACACGCCATTCCTTAGGAGCTCTTCCGGTGACTTCCACACATTCCTCACACATAGAGCGCATCGCTGTCTTTAGTTGCTCCTTGTACCATTTTTCAAGCAATGCTTCCCGCTCCTCCATCGTGGAATGCGCCTTCACCTGCATCATCAGCTTGTCCTCACGAAGCCATACACGATTAGGTGCTCCTGTCATGACCCACAACTCATAACGCTGTCCCCACAGGTAATGCAGTTCTCCCGTCTCATATCGGTATTCTACCGGCTTAGGCATATTCTTATACTTTGCCTGTGCTGTGCGAATCCACTCCGTCTTACCTGATACAAAACGATAAATCTCTGCCTCAGACATTCTCTTTGGCGCAATCACACGTACCTCTCCATCCGGCGGTAACACCTTAAGGTACATATTCTTGATTTTCTTATATTCGATTTCTATATGAATATCTTCTACTTCTATAAAACTACCCATTTCCAAATCACACCACTTTATGTTAATCCTATATTACTCTAGCACAAATTAGAACAAAGGTAAATCTTAACTAAGCTAAAAATCGCGCCCCTCTCGGAGCGCGACCTTTCACTAATTCTTTGTTAAGTTAATGACAGAAACTGAATTTGCAGGAAGCTCTGCCTCGATAATACCGTTCTCCACAAAAAGAGTTCTCATCTGCGGCTTCACAAACTCACCTTCCTTGGTATTGATATTAGAAGTATGTACAAGCTCTTCCTCTCCTGTCAATACTATCCACTCTGCATCCTTGGCAACACTCATCTCTTCCAGCTTAATTGACACCTTCTTTGCGAAAGAGTCAGCATTTACAAGCTTCATATATACCTTCTTATCATCTGCAGTCACTGCATGATAAACATCTCTGTTATAGGCTTCAAGCTTGCACTCAAGAAGTCCCTTCTGCTCTGTAGTGCCAGACTCCTGATAGTAGCAGGCAATATGCTTACCATCCTCACAACCATAATCAACGGTTACAGTATAAGTCTTGCCTGCAAGCACTTCCTCATCATAGCATGCACGCAGATTACCGGCATATACGCTTGATGAATAATCACCCATTGTATAGGCTTCCTTTCCATCCTTATATACCTTTAAGCCTGTGCCACGCTTATCATCACCGACACAATACTCTAAGAGATTCTGTCCATTCAAGCCTGCGCCAACATAAATGGTTGCGTCTGCATCTAACTTCTCAACCTCTACCTCTACCTTGTAGTCATGCCAGTCTGCCTCTGCGATATAGAATCCCTCCATACCTGCCCAGCTAAACGGCTTCAACATATCTGAAGCTGACGTAAAATCATGCTTGTACAGAATATTCTTTGTCTTATTACCTGCAACTACAAGCTGCTTCCAGTTTACCCTACCGCTTGCCGCAATTAAGATACCGCCCTGTGGTCTAAGCTGCTTCTTCTCACCTGCCACATAGGTCTCATAGCTTGTTTCAAGAAGCTTCTTACCAATGTACTTCGCAAATAACTGCTGTACATAGTAGTTAGGTGTACGCCATACTGTCTCATTATCAAACCAGATAGCATCCGGTGTCCAACGGTACTGTCCGTCCTGAACCACCTTATTAAATAATGGCGCTGTTGCCGCAAGACGAACCACATCAGAATTCTTCTCAAAGCCTGTCATCACAGCAGCCTCTGCCACAGCTCCTGCCAATGTATTCTTATCACTGGATGCATACTCACCTACAAATACCTTTGAGGTCTGTGTGTCATCCAACTTACCATTCTGATATGCACGATAATAATAGTTATATCTGTCAACATTCTCCAAGAGATACTCATTAGAACGATAATAATGCTCATCTACGATGGTATCCATATAGTTCTTACTATGCTCATACCATGTAACCTCTTCCTCGAAGCTCTGCTCACCATCCGTAAAGCGAATCTTATCGCCGCCCTTCATATAGCCTGCAAGGAACTTCCAGCCATTCTGATAAGCATCATCATCTGCCTGCGCACCTGCTGTGGAAATGATATGTAACTCATAGCCCGGATAATTCTTCTCCATATGACAGTCAATCGCATACTTAAATGCCTCGAAGTTTGCAAAGAACTCTGTGCCCCAGTTTTCATTACCTACACCAAGATAATGTAAGCCAAACGGTGCCTCATGTCCCATCTCCTTACGAAGTGCAGCCCACTTATTATTCTCGAAATCAGTACTGATTGCAAAATCAATCAAATCTGTAAAGTTCTCAATATACTTCTTCTGTAATTTACCGCCTGCTGGATTTGCATAGTCAGAACGTGCCTGACAAAGCACACCACAAGCCATAACAGGAAGCGGCTCGGCATTCAGGTCCTCTGCCAGCTGGAAATACTCCATATAGCCTAAGCCCATGGTCATTACATAGCCCCATACATTGAAATTCTCCTTACGAACCTCAACCGCGCCCACAGACTCCTTCCAGTCATATACATTTTCCCAGATATAAGAGCCTTCTGAAATACATCCTCCCGGGAAACGAAGGAAGGTTGGATGCATGTCCACAAGCGTCTCCACCAAATCCTTGCGCAAACGATAATTGCTATTTCCAACAAAGTTAGCATGTGCAGTCTGAGAGGAAGCCTCCTCTGAAGCGCCCCATACATCACCCGGCATCATAGAAAGCATATCTACTGCCATAGCATCTGCAAACTCTATCTTAAGCTGTCCCATAACATCTTTATCTGCCGTAAGCGGCTGTGCAAAATACTTCTTCCACTCGTTAGAACCATCTACTTCTATTGTTACGGCATTGCTGACACTATTGCCATTTTCATCTGCAAGACTAACACTTATCTTACCTGCTGTAGCGGTCTTTGCCCACACTGAAAAATGATAGCTGTTACCCTTCTTCAGATTCATCGCCATCTGATGTGTGTTATCACAGAAGCCTCTGTTATAAAGCACTGTACCTGCAGATACTTCAATATAATATGCATTGGTATCTGCATCAGTAAGCTTAAAATACTCATTCAAGCCACCCTGATTCTTCACAGTTACCTTATCCGTATCTCCAAACCAGAAATGTAACGGATTATGCTTTCTGCCTGTAGACTTGCCGTCCTCACCGCTTCTGGCATCATAGGTATCAAACCAGAAGTCCTCGAAAGAACGGTTCTGAATCATCTCTGCGTAAATACCGCCATCGGCTGCATTATTAATATCCTCATAGAATAAACCATATAAGGTTTCACTAATATCCAGAACTTCTTCCTTACCATGAACAGTCAATTCATATGGTGCAATATCCTTTGGAAGTACAGTTGCTTCAAAGCTCTTCTCCG
This sequence comes from Lachnospiraceae bacterium, assembly GCA_045579665.1. GTDB lineage: Bacteria > Bacillota > Clostridia > Lachnospirales > Lachnospiraceae > COE1. The sequence continues at coordinate 29,865 of JAZNMO010000205.1, read as the reverse complement.
TGCTCAATGCACCGCAGCTAAGACGTGCTGTAATCACAACTCCTACAGCCTTATCCATAGCCTTTACCTTACCGTCTGTTGAAAGCACCTGTGGCTTATCACAGCTCCATTCCACGCTAACCTTACCATTTACAAGACTCTTTGGAAGCTTAATATCCTCTGTAATAATCTTCTTAGGTGTCGGAAGATACTTATCCTTTGCAAGAGCAATAATCTGCTCATCTGACAAGGAACCACACATAAGCTGAATAATCTCTTCGTCAGCTAATGCACTCTCATATACTCTAAAGTCCGAAATCGCTCCACAGAAATCAGCATCCGCACCAAACTGCGAATGTCCAATAAAATTCTGACTATAATTGCTCACATCCTCAAAGGTAGCAAACCACTCTCTCAGCTTCTTATAAGTACCGCTTGAGGTCTGACTGATAAAGCCGTCTGAGGCAAGCTCACCATTAATATAAACTCTTGGACCTGCACTGCTAAGTGCTCCGCCCTCTGTACCTGTTACTGTCATGGCGATATGCGTCCACTCATTCAGCGGAATTGCCTTTCCCGCATCTGCTGCAAGGTCTGCACCGCTAAAGCACACACCACGCATAAATCTTGTCAGGAACATATAAGGACCTGTCATGCCTTTACCAAAGTCAAAGATTCGCTCCCATACATTAGCAGCCTTTGCACCGCACACCCAGGCAGATACTGTAAGACCTGTATTGTCTCCTACATTCTTTAATAAATCCGCAGGCAACTCCATATAAGAAGCGCCATACTCTCCACCTTCAAATACTGCTGCCTTTCTTCCACATACTTCCTTAACAGTTGGCTTTCTGCTGCCACATGCTACAGCATGGTTCTCCTTACCTGAACTGTCTTTTCCTACATTTTCCTGATTATCAAATGCATACCAGGCGATTAATTTCTCGTTCATCATCATCTCATCCTTTTTATTAAAACGCTATAATTACTGCATCTTATTTTATTTTAGTCTTTACTATATTATTTTATTTATTATTTAATTATTGTCAATTGCTTTGCATAAAAAAGTGTTGCCCGGCGGCAACACTCTGAAAGAATCAGCTTCGCTGATTCTTGTTTAACTTCCACTACTTTTCGAGCACTTTCCTATTCCATAAAAAAGAGACCTGTTTTTAACAAGTCTCCACACATCTATTATTTCTGCTCCATATCCTTAGGGAGTACCAAATTTAATATAATCGACACTACAAATACGACTGCTACACAATTCTCTGCAAATACATTCCTAAACAACTCAGGGAAGTACCGGAACAACTCAGGTATCTGTGTAAATCCAAGACCAATGCTCAAAGAAAGCGCTGCTATTGTAATATTTCTCTGTGAATAACCACAGTTCGAAATCATCTGTAATCCACTGATTACAATAGTACCAAACATCATAACTGTACAACCACCAAGTACTGCATCAGGTAAAGTTGCAAGTAGCGCACCAAATATTGGAAAAATACCTGCCACCACCATAATCAGCGCTCCCATTAATATGGTAAAACGATTGACAACCTTAGTCATTGCAATCAACCCAACATTCTGACTAAAGGAAGTAATTGGTAAGCATCCAAATAAAGCTGACAAAGAACTGACAAATCCATCACATGCAATAGAACCGGAAATCTCCTTCTCACTTACTTCTCTGTTCAAGCCAGTCATAGCCATAGCAGAAGTATCCCCTATCGTCTCTGTAGCTGATACTAAGAAAATCACAAATACTGAAACAATTGCTCCAAGATTAAACTCTGGCTTAAACGGCAACAACTTCGGGAACATGATAATCGACGCTCCCTCAAGTGCCGAAAAATCAACCTTTCCCATAAAAACAGCTAAAATATATCCAACCACCAATCCGAATAATACTGATAACTGCTTCCAGTATGATTTTGCAAAAATATTAAATGCAATACAACATACCAAAGTAACCGTTCCAAGTATCAAATTCGGTACAGTTCCAAAGTCCTCGCTACCACTGCCACCACCAAAAGAAGCAGCTCCAACAGATAACAATGAAAAACCTATGGAAGTAACAACGCTTGCCGCAACAATTGGTGTAATCAACTTTCTCCAATATTTCGCTAATAACCCAAGTGTGCCTTCCAAGATACCACCAACCAATACCGCACCAACAATCGCACCATAGCCATATGTCGCACCAACAAAGCAGAGAATTGAAACAAAAGTAAAGCTAACCCCCATAACAATTGGTAATCCGGAACCAATCTTCCACATAGGATAAAGCTGTATAATCGTACCAATCCCTGCAATCAGCATAGCTGCCTGTATCAGCATGGCTTCATCTGCCTCTGATAATCCACATGCCGACGCCACAATCATGATTGGTGCAATGTTTGCAACAAACATTGCTAATACATGCTGTAAGCCAAAAGGAATCGCCTTTGCAACAGGAACGCGCCCGTTTAATCGATATATATTTGAAATATCTACGTTTGTCTGTTTGTTCATTCTATGTTCTCCTTCGTATCTATTCCTGTCTGAATGTAATGCTACCTGTTGTTGCATCCATACTCTCTACAATTGCAAGAGATTCCAGCTGATATCCCAAATTACGAATCATCCTTCCGCCCGTTTGAAAGCCCTTCTCAATCGCAATGCCAATACCTTCTACGCTACCGCCTGCTGACTGCACAATCTGAATCAAGCCCTGTAATGCACATCCATTTGCTAAGAAATCGTCAATAATTAACACCTTGTCCTCAGGCCCCAAGAACTTCTTCGATACAATGACCTGATTCTTACAACGATGTGTAAAAGACTCTACCTCTGCTACATACATATCGCCATCAATATTTATACTCTTACTCTTCTTTGCAAACACTACAGGAACCTGAAAATGCTGAGCTACCACACACGCAATTCCAATTCCCGAAGCCTCTATTGTTAAAATCTTATTGATTTCTTTCCCTGCAAAACGCTTTTTAAATTCCTCGCCCATCTGATTAAATAAAGCAATATCCATCTGGTGATTCAGAAAGCTATCAACCTTCAACACATTACCTTCCTTTACGATACCATCCTTCACAATGCGTTCTTCCAAAAAATTCATCGCTTGTATCTCCTTTAATTAATGTATACTTATTTCCGTCTTAGGTCTTCTACCTATATATGATTTTCTAAGTATATCATTTAAGGACTGTATTTACCACATAAAAAAATGGAGTATTTATATGAACATTTTTATAAATGCCCAATCTGATAGAGTGAATAGAAATATCCTTTTTGTTTCATAAGCTCATTAAACGTACCACACTCTATCATTCTTCCATCCTTCATGGCAAGAATCGAATCATACTGTGACAAAAGCTTTTCATTGAGCTTGTGAGAAACTACGATTCTCGTATAATCCTTTAAACTTAGCAATGCTTCCTCTACCTGATGCGAGGTCTTTGCATCCAAAGACGCAGTTACCTCATCCATTAAGAGAACCGGTGTCTCCCTAAGCAATCCCCTGGCTATCGCTACTCGCTGACATTCACCGCCGGACAAACGATTACCACCCTCTCCACAAGTAAAATCCTTTTCCTTCTTCTCTATTACTTCCTGCAAGCCAGCAAGGCGCATAGCCTCAGTTACCTTATCCTCAGGAAACGCTTTAAACATGCAGATATTCTCTATAATACTGCTGTCAAATACAAAGTTCTTTTGACTAATATAGGTTACTTCATTACTAATATCCGTAAAATCCAAATCCTGTAACTCATTTCCGCCTAATGTAATCTGTCCCTCATAGCCTGCAATCTGCCCTGCCAAAATCTTCAAAAAGGTAGACTTACCACTTCCCGATGCACCTACTATGGCATAGCTTTTCTTAGGTTCAAAGCTGACACTCACTTTATCTAAAATCTGTTTGTTATTTTCATAGGAAAAAACTACGTCCTTTACTTCGATTCGATAATCCTTATATACCACTTCTTCTTTCATCTCTTCACCCGACTGTTCTATCAGCTCTGTATGCAATTTCATTATTTGACGTGCCGCCATAATATTTGCAATATCCGCAGGAATCGTCTGCGCCGGATTCATTACACTATTCATTAACTGGATAAATGCCACCAATACACCTACCGTAAGTTCCCCCTGCATGACCATCCATGCACCAAATACCATGATTACTACCTGTGACCCCGTAACCAACGCAATTGCCACAATCTGTACCAAGACTTCTGTTTTTCTTCGCTTACACTTTATCTGTTCCGTATCCTGATTCTGTTTTTCAAAGAGCTTCATGATTTCCCTTTCTGCCTGAAAGCTCTTAATCACCGCAAAGCCTGAAAACATTTCACTAAGCATAGCCGTCAGTCTGCCATTTGCTTTACTAACCTTCTCCTGTAATGGTTCTAAATCCTTCCCTGCATAAGAAGCAACCAACATCGTTACCACACACATTCCCATAGTGATACCAAACATTCTCAAATCATAGAACAACATAATTCCTATGGATGTAAAAAAGGTGATTGTACCTGTCGCTAATGAGTATATTCTTCCCAAGTAGTTTTCCTCTATGGTCTGAATATCATTGGTTAGATTCGATACATACTTTCCCGTCATCTCCTCATCAAAGCTACTGATTTTCTTACCTAAAATACCACCAAAAAGACGCTCCTTATAGTTTACCAAAGCCTTTTCCATAAAATCATTCTTTGTGCTACGTACCAGTAAGCTTGCCCCAAAGAATACAACCAAATAGGATATGATAAGAACAATACTCCACATCAATTCTTTCGCCGTACCATATGCTGCCACATCCGTAATAATCTGCAAACCAACTCCTACACCAGCCATCATAATTGCCTCTATCACTGTAGCCAATAGTGACACCGCGAACTTTCCTTTGTTCCCTTTACTAAAATACCTTAAATACTTTTCCTTTTTCTTCATGTAAAAAACCTCCTGTAACTGAACACATTCTTTATGCATTCATTGTACAGAAGGTCTTTAGTTGTATTCAAACAACTGTATCGCCACTGATTCAATCAGGATTCTAATTTATCAAATATTGGTTTCTCACGAATTTGTAGAGAAAGGAAATGTGCCAATTTATTTGCTCCCAACTCTCTTGCAAAGCATAAAAGTGGTACCACGATTGCCTCTTTATATAAAGAATAAGCCTTTATCTCACCACTTGAAGTTTCAATATCCGTGCAATACGCAAACTCCATCTCACAAAACTGTTTCATAATATAATCTACCTTTTCTTCCTTAATACCTAGACTTTCCGATAGAAGCTGCGCCGAGACTTGTTTATTTCTATTACGTTGATACATAAAGAAAATAATATTCAGAGCATCCTTATCCGCTAGCAACGTAAATGTCTTTGACAGAGCTTCTATGTCCTGCAGGAAATACTGAAAACCACTTTCTGGTTCGGGCATCATGAAAAAATATCGTCCGTTCTTGGCAAGTCTTGCTCTAAGCATTCCTTCATCAAGTAAAATAGTAGAATAAAATTCATGCTCTCGCTCATCATCTATTGTTTCAAGCATCTCTGATGTTGCCTTATTCTTCAAAGAACTCAAACCTGTTAATCCAATTGCTAACGCATAGCATAAGGAAACAGCACGCTCAAATCTTTTATTGCCCTCTAATGGCAGCAGTTCTTCTATCATCAAATCTTCCAGGCGACTCTCCTCGCCACTTCTTATCCCAAATAATGTATCAATAGATACACCCAGCACTCTTGCTATATCAGGCAAAAGCTCCGCATCCGGTGTGCCTCCTCGCTCCCACTTTGATACCGCTTGTGTGGTTACTCCCACAAGACTTCCCAGCTCCTCCTGTGTGATTCCCTTTAATGTACGATATTCCTTAATCTTTTTTCCTAATATACTCTCCACCATAACCACCTCTAAATTCAAACTATGGTTTAATTTTAAATTGCTCGTTCCAGTTTTTCAATCAAAATGTAGGATATAATTTAAAACAGCAGTTGATTTTATATTTAAAATCAACTGCTGTTTGCTGTTTAACAACTCGAAAACAAGTTTTCTCGTTCATTCGATAAAAATGCTCGCATGCAGCATTTATTATCTCTTTGCTATTTTATTCCACGCTTACCTGCACGTTCTGAATCGAAACTGACTGCTCAAATGGCTTGGATGCGACGAATCCCCAATATGCCTGTCCCTGCGGCCAAAGTTTTTCATTGTAAGACTCTGCTGTTATCACATATTGATTCCCTGTATGACTTACAATCTTTGCACACCATAGGTCTGTTATCTCACCATCAAAGGTAAAGGAAACTGTCCAGCCTGCCAGCTCTGTCGCTCCAAGATTTGTAACGATACCATTGGCCACCAAACCACTATTCCATTCCCCCATTACCTGAATGTCTGCTCCTGCACTGCCGCTAACTGTACTACCACCAGTACTTGGTGTCTGTGGCACACTTGGTTGCGGTTGCTCAGATGGTTGTTGCACTTCCGGCTGTGGTGGTACTTCAGGCTGTGGCTGTTCGTCAGGTTGCGGCTGTACCTCGGGCATGATAGGTGTCTGCCCCTCCGGCATCACAGGCTCTTGTACTATACCGCTCTGCCCTACATCCCCTTCTGCAAATGCACGGCTGGTATTCACAAGCCAGATTCCATTCTGCGTCAAATCCTGTGAAGTCCACTTCCCCAGCTTATTACTTGAAGAAGAAATTAAAGACGCCGACTCTGCCTTATTACACAAGCTCCAACAGGCATAACTGATATTATCCCTTGCAAACAACCTCATCCAGTCATCTGCATTTGCAAAATCATATCTACCGTTTCCCGATGCATCACAGCAGCTAAACTCCGTTGCAAACACGGGCGTTCCACTGTCTATCGCTTTCCTATAATAATTCTTGATATTATCATAATGTGTCGCCGCATAGAAGTGTATGCTGTACATGATATTTTCAAAGCCGTCATCCTTCAAAGGCTTTGCCGCTACTTCATCAATTCTTTGCGACCAGTCATTTGTTCCGCAAATAATAATACTGTTGTTACCACAGTCACGAATTACCTGCGATACTTCCTTACAATAGGTATACAAATCCCTGTTACCGCCATTATACCAAGGTGTTCCCGTCGGCTCATTGCAGATTTCAAAGATTACATTCTTATAATCCTTATAAAGTGTGGCATACTTTTGGAAGAAGGTCTTTGCCGCCTCCTTATCATCATTCGGATTATAAGAAAGCACATGCCAGTCAATAATCACATACATTCCAAGCTTGGTCGCCGCCTGCACCCCCTCCTGAAGCTTCTTATCCATCAACTCCTGGTTGCCATGCAGATAGCCTCCCTCTCTTGGATAAAGGGCAAGTCTTATGGTATTCAGTCCCCATTCATCTCTAAGACTTTGAAATGCTTCTTCATTCACATACTGAGGGAACCATTGCACACCGTGCGTACTTGCTGCTCGAAGCTGTACTGGCTGTCCGGTCTCGTCTACAATCGTCGGTGCCGTGTAAGCTCCCACCTTCTGCACCGATAAAGCCCCATGCTGACCTACGGGAGTGTCTGCATAGACCATATCCTTTGTTTCTCCCGTTATGCTATATCGCAGAACTGATGAATCCGCTGCATACACACTACTCATCAAAGAATTTGTACTACAAAGAGCGATTACCAGCCCTGTTACTAATAATCTCTTCCAACATCTCTTTAATCTATGTACCATTGTCATCACACCTTTCGCTACCAAAAGAATTCCTTATGGCCATACAGCCAGTATAATATCTGACGATATTACATTATATCCTTCGGATATCATAAGCTCCGCAGGATGGCCATTCGGCCGGTATAATGTCTGACGATATTATATCATAGTAACAATTTTTTGTAAAAAAACATCGTATGGGCATTTTGCCCTCTCATTTGCTACTCTTTTTTGTCCATTTTCGCCTTTGAATTTTCAAATCACAAAATGCTAAAATATTTATATTGTAAAACACAAATGACAATCAAAAGAAAGAGGGATTACTTATGAAGCGAGTGAAGGCAGCATGCATCACACAAACATTACATTTTCTTTTAAAGGAAGACATTGCAACAGATTATGCAAAGAAGCTTGTGGAAGAAGAAGTAAAGAAATATAAGGCAGGACTTGAAAAAACAGGTACCAAATACAAGATTTTATCAGAAGAAACACAGGCTGACGGCTCTATCGTCATTGAAATCAAGAAGCAGTATAATACTTCTCCTGTAGGAAGCTACTTAGATTAATTCTAGTAAACTTTGCCAAGTATAAAAGAAGGCAGATGTTCCTTGTTGAGCATCTGTCTTCTTCATTTTATATCTTGTCATTTCCAAAACAGCTATGCAAATCAAAGGCATGGTTCAACGGTCCGCTTCCCTGTCCTAAGTCCAGCATATCGGAAAGTGCTCCAGATATATACTCTTTCGCTCTCCAAACAGCCTCTGCAAGCTCATACCCCTTTGCAAGATTCGATGCTATTGCACTGGATAAAGTGCATCCCGTTCCATGAGTATTGGGATTATAAATACGCTTTCCCTCAAACCATTGATAGGAATCTCCAGTGTATAGCAGGTCGTTGGCATCATTAATGCTGTGCCCCCCTTTGCAAAGCACCGCACAACCATAGGTATCTCCAATCTTCTTTGTGGCTGTAAGCATATCCGCTTTGCCATGAATTTCCATATTGGCGAGTTTCTCTGCCTCCGGTATATTCGGTGTAATCACTGTGGCAAGCGGTAACAGTTCTGTTTTCAGGACATCTATTGCATCCTCACTAATCAAACGTGTACCACTGGTTGCTATCATAACAGGGTCTACTATAATATTACCTGCCTTATGATATTTGAGCCTTTCTGCAATGCAATCAATCAGCTCAGCAGATGAAACCATTCCTATTTTTACTGCATCAGGTCGAATATCTTCAAACACTGCGTCTATCTGCTGCGCCATAAATGCAGGTGTAACCTCCATAATGCCTCTAACACCTGTGGTATTCTGTGCAGTCAGAGCAGTAATGGCACTCATAGCATACACTCCATTTGTCGTCATTGTTTTTATATCTGCCTGAATCCCTGCCCCTCCGCCGGAATCACTTCCTGCGATTGTAAGTGCTGTTTTCATGCTCTTGGCATTTACAATATACTCTGCCTGTGCCTTTAGTCTTGCTGTCGTTTCCTGAATATTCTCTGCTGCAAAAATAGCAGATACCAAAGCAACACCATCCATTCCACCACCTATGATTTCCTGCATGTTTTCATAAGTAATTCCACCAATCGCTACAGCAGGTATATCTACCGCCTGACAAATATCCTTTAGCTGACGTTTGGTAATGCGAATAGCATTTTTCTTTGTAGGCGATGGAAATACCGCGCCGACACCAAGGTAATCTGCCCCTGCCGCTTCGGCACTCCTTGCCTGTTCTATCGTCTTAGCAGTTGCACCAATGATAAAATCTGCCCCAACTCTTTTACGTACCCTATCTACAGGAGCATCCTCTATTCCAAGATGCACTCCATCCGCTCCGCTTTTTAACGCTACCTCTACATTATCATTAATGATAAGCGGCACCTGATAGCTATGACATAGCTCCTTTATCGTCTTCGCTTCCTCGATAAAAGTCTGTACATCCAGATTCTTTTCTCTTAGCTGAACCATTGTGACACCACCCTTTAAGGCATCCTCTATCTGCTCATATAATGTCTGTCTGCCTACCCACGCGCGGTCTGTCACGGCATAGAGTAACAGCATTTTTTTATCAAACTTCATTTTATTTACCTTTCTGTAATCTTCCGGCCTTTTTCATCATCCGAATCTTTTTAGCCTATCTACTTCTCTCATATCCGTTCAAATACTTGCCCGGCTCCTCACAGGTCATAAGTCCGCTCATGACACAAGCCCCCGCCGCACCTATAGCTCGTATACTTTGGATATTTTCAGGCATAATACCACCAATTCCATAGACAGGTATATCCACACTCTCACATATCTCCTGCAAAAATGCCGTTCCCCGACCGGGTAAGCCCTTTTTACAATCCGTAGCAAAGATATGACCTGCCACGATATAAGTACAGCCTGCATCCTTCGCCTTCACAGCCTCCTCTAGGGAATGGCAGGATGCTCCAATTATCTGAAAATGCTTTTTTTCTTCATTACTTATGCCTAGTAACCGGTTTATTGGCAAATGTATTGCTTCTGCCTGTAGTTCCAATGCCACTTCCGCAAAGCTATGCAATATGCAAGGCACGTTATATTTTTGGCATATAGGCATGACCACTTGTGCCAGAGCCTTATATTCCTCCCTTGTTAAATCCTTTTCCCGCAGTATAATTCCTCTCGGCTTTGCCTTTGCAATACGCTCAATTCGAGTTAAGAAATCTTCCTTACACAGTTTACGATTCGTAACACAAAAAACATCACTTGCGACACCTGTGTCATTTTCTTTGCAAATCTCATTACACATATAAATAATCGTTCAAAACCGGTTGCAGGCCTTCAGATGCAATATCCTGATACATCACTTCCAGACTACGGTCATCATCTATCTCAAACTGTTCATCTCCCTGCACACTGTCTGACTCCTTTCCGCTATACTTACTCTCGTGGGCGCCAATTCCTGTAGATACCCCTGCCGACACCTTGGTTGCCGCAATCTTCACGATACCATTACGAAACTGTGCGCTTTCTCTTGACGAAACCGTAATCCCCACAAACGGAAGAAAGATTCGATATGCGCAAATAATCTGACATAGCTGTTTTTCATGAACATCCAAAGGATTGATTTTTTCATTGTTAATAATCGGGCGAAGTCTCGGGCATGACAATGACATCTCCGCATGCGGATACTTTCTTTGCAAGTAATACACATGCAAGGCACTTGCCAGAGCATCCTTTCTAAAGTCCGATAATCCAAGCAGTGCAGAAAACGCAACACCTCGCATACCGCCTCTAAGTGCCCTCTCCTGTGCATCAAAGCGGTACGGCCACACACGCTTATGTCCTAATAAATGTAATTCTTCATATTTCTCTGTATCATAGGTTTCCTGAAATACCGTTACATAGTCAGCTCCGCATTCATGCAGATAACGATACTCCTCCGTATTCACAGGGTAAATCTCAAGCCCTACCATTCGGAAATATTTTCTTGCCAGCTTACATGCTTCTCCTATGTAATGCACATCACTTTGCGCCCTGCTCTCCCCTGTCAGAATAAGGATTTCCTCCATTCCACTCCGCGCAATTACCTGCATTTCATGCTCTATCTGCTCTAAAGACAGCTTCATCCGATTGATATGGTTATAACAGTTAAAGCCGCAATACACGCAGTAATTTTCACAATAGTTTGCAATATAAAGCGGAGTAAATAGATACACTGTATTTCCAAAGTGTTTACTCGTTTCCAACCTTGCTCTTTGCGCCATTTCCTCTATGAAAGGCTCTGCCGCAGGAGATAATAGTGCCTTAAAATCCTCTATGGAACAATTCTCATGCTCCAGTGCCGCTTTGACATCTGTGGCCGTATATTTGTGATAATCATATGCCTGCATCTGTGCCATCACATTCTTGCAAACATCGGATTCTATTCGCTCCATTCCTTCCACATATTCCATATGATTGGTTCGAGATGCTCTGTCATTTTCCAAGCGATGCTTTCTTTCAATGGCTTCCTGCGAAAGATGCTTGGAATCTATAAAAAAATGATTTTCCATGTTCAATCTTCCTCTTTCTATCCTCTGTTCTTGGGATTAATGCCGATTAATTAATCTCTCAAAAATCCCGTCAACGGGTCCGATGCCGACGCACCTCTTGTCAGCACTCTTCCAATTCCTGATAGGTATGCCTTACGTCCAGCCTCAATTGCCTGTTTGAAGGCTGCTGCCATCATCGGCAAATCCCCTGCTGTTGCGAGGGCTGTATTTGCCATAATTGCCGCCGCTCCCATTTCCATCGCCTCACACGCCTGCGATGGCCTACCGATTCCTGCATCCACAATAATCGGCAAATCTATCTCGTCCACCAGAATCTGAATAAACTCCTTTGTCGCAAGCCCCTTATTAGAGCCAATAGGAGATGCCAATGGCATAACAGACGCTGCTCCTGCATTTACCAAGTCCCTTGCCACATTTAAGTCCGGATACATATATGGCATTACCACAAATCCTTCCTTTGCCAGAATCTCCGTTGCCTTTATCGTTTCCTGATTGTCCGGCAATAAGTATTTTGCATCCCTCATAATCTCTATCTTTACAAAATTGCCACATCCAAGCTCTCTTGCAAGACGGGCAATCCTTACTGCCTCCTCAGCATTTCTTGCTCCTGAGGTATTCGGTAGCAGGGTAATTCCATCAGGAATATAATCCAAGATATTCTCCTGCTCCTTCGTATTCGCACGACGAACCGCAAGGGTTATCATTTCTGCTCCGGCATCCCTTACCGCTGCCTCAATCAGCTTCAAGGAGTATTTTCCTGAGCCTAAGATAAATCTGGACTGGAATTCATGTCCGCCAATTCTTAATTTGTCATTTTTCATTTTCTTCATCTTCCTTTTCTTTCTATCGCATTATTACACTTCATATAATTTACTTATGCCTCACACTCTCCTGCCAATATTCGAAGCACCATATGCGCCTCGTGTGCCGCACACAGCATAACCCTTGATGCCACAAGTCCCATACCTTGTTCTACATCACTGATTTCATCTCCACACAAATAAAAACGCTTTGTTATCTTCCTTGTCCTGATGCTGTTAGCGGATGCCAGACCTGCCATCCCTGATGCTGCAACAAGATATCTATTTGACAGCTTTTCTAAAACTGTATTTACCAGCATTGCCTTTTCCTCCGGCTTGTCAAAAGCTTCGCAAATGATATCTGCATCCTTTAGCAGCACCTCAACATTCTCTTCTGTCATTTGCACAGTATGTGTTACCACTTGGATATACGGTGCAAGCTCTTTTAGATTCTCTTTCAGTGCCTCCGTCTTATACATACCTACCTGTGATGCCTTATACTGCTGTCTATGTAGATTCGTCACATCCACCTTATCAAAATCAATCAGTATCAGCCTGCCAACTCCTGCCCTTGCAAGCACTATGGCTATGTTTGAACCAAGACCTCCCAATCCGCAGATTGCTACTGTCGCCGCCGACAGTTTTTGCTGTAGCTCCTTTCCATGACGTTCTTCCAATGCTTCACGCAGCTCTTCTCTTGTCGGTATCAAATCAGCCACCTCCTACAAAGCTTACAACCTCTAGTACATCTCCATCCTTTAGTACAACATTGTCATATTGCATCTTGGGTACAATATCACCATTTCGCTCTACCGCAATTCGTTGCAGCTTATAAGTCGTTGTGTCAAGATACTGCGTCAAGGTCTGACCTGCAATATCAAGATTTTCTCCATTGATTTTTACCATGCTTTTCCTCCTCACTATTCCATGCCGTCACTCGTAGGCAGAGCCTACTTCGTGTCGTGGCGTCGCCGTATGCATCATCACTCAAATCAGTCTGTTTGTGAGCAAGCTCCCAACAGTCTAATTTGCTGATTATGCGCATGGCTCATGCTACACACAAAAAAAGAAGCTACCATATAGGTAACTTCCTCAAAATCTTTCACATATGTCCAATAAGACCTCTAGCGTAAAAGCGCTATCCTATCAACACAAACACATGTATTATCAGGCTTCCCTACGTTGGCATTATCCAAATCAGGTTAATGGGTCGAAGGTCATACCTTCCTCTCAGCCTGTCATACAAGCTCCCCGCTGTTCTATTCAATTGCTGAATGTATCGTACACTCTTTTTATAAAATTGTAAAGAGCTTTTATCACATTTCAAGAATCCATACAGTTTCGTCTCATCTCCACATAGCTGCAAAGCGCCTTATACTCCCTCAAATAAGCTCCTCGTTTCATCTCATTATCCTTAGCATAATCCTGATGCTTTGAGAATATCTTTACAGCTTCTTCTAACGATATCCATCTAGGCTCAAGACCTGCCTCAAATTTTACACCCTGTATAAATAATAAGTCAAATTGTGTATATACAAAAAAATATCACCTCTATACACAAAAAGTCCTCCTCTTGATTCCATTTCATACATATTTTTAACCATATTGTGTATATAGAAAAAAATCTCTTTCCACTGCACACAAATTCAGCATTTCTGTGTGTATAATAACTAACTTTTTTTCTATATACACAAAATCATAAAGAATACTACAATTACCAGCCCATATAAGACACATTTTGTGTATAGCAACTAACTTTTTCTCCATATACACAAACCACAACCAAACGCCCAACAAGTAAAGCAAATCCATACATACAAAAGCAAATTTTTCAAAAGCTATGACAAAAGCAACCGCCCCACCAAGCCCAAAATCCCGGTGTTGCGGTTGCTTCCTAGAAATATATTTTATTTGGCAGTAACAAATTTACTTTTTCTTAAATACGAAGAACGCTCCTACAGCCGCAATTGCTACTACTGCAACAGCGATTAAGCCTCTTACCAATCCGCCGTTACCGGCATCCGTACCCTCAGATACACCTACAACCTCTGTCGCCGCCTCATCTGCTGCCATCTCATCAACTGATGTCTCAGTATCCTCTACAGCAATATCACTGTTTCTAACCAGAACCATTGCAGAAATCGGGCTAACTGTTACATTCTTATCTGTGATAGTCTCAATCACTTCAGTACCGGCCTTCTCACCATTAATATAAACATCCCAAGCACCTGTCGGAAGTGTCACAGTTGTTTCTGCATTATTTGCATTGAAGATAACAAACATACCATCTGCCTCGTCGCCGTTTGCTCCACCTGCGATTTCAAATGCAACTACATTCTTGTCCAAGCCCTTCACAGCAATAATATTCTCCTTAACATCCTCCTGCGTTGTCATGCGAAGTGCCGGATGTGCCTTACGGAATGCAATCAAGCCTTTGTAATAATTGAATACATCCATATACTCCGCTTTGTCAAGGTCATCCCACTTAAGGCTGTTTACTTCGTCTGAAGATGCATAGCTGTTCTCATCAAAGTTTCCGTCTTCCTTCACCTTAGTACGAAGCATTTCTTCTCCTGCCTGCATGAAAGGGATACCCTCAGCTGTCATATAAACAGCTGCCGCAAGATTGTTCATTCTGATACGCTCTTCTATTGTATTGTTTGGAGTAGAATTTGTGATTCTATCTATAAGTGTCATATTATCATGGCAGGAAGCATAATTGACAGCCTGTGCAGGTGACTCACACCATACAGGAGCATCTCCCATAAAGCAAAACTCCAAAGTAGCTTCCTTATCCTTTGCACCTGATACATAACCAACCTCTGTATTGTTAAATACATTTCCCTTTAACATATCTCTCATGGTATCACTGAAATATGCAAAGCCCGGTGTGTTCTCTGAATTCTGCTGGGTTGCCATCTTACAGCCTTCCTTGGTAAGCTCTGTTGACATTGTCCAACCCTCACCATAGAAAATCACATTTGGATGGTCCTTGTGTACCTCTGCAACCACCTCATTGATTGTTTCAATATCAAGTAAGCCAACTAAATCAAAGCGGAAACCGTCAATATGATATTCATCAGCCCAATACTTTACAGAATCCACAATATACTTCCTAACCATGCTTCTCTCACTGGCAGTATCATTACCACAGCCGGAGCCATTTGAAAACTTCCCTGTATCACTTACACGAGTAAAATACATCGGAACGATATTATTAAAGCAGAACTCACCTGCATTATATACATGATTATAAACCACATCCATAACTACGCTGATTCCATTGTCATGAAGCACCTTTACCATCTGCTTCATTTCCTTTACTCTAACTTCACCATTATATGGGTCTGTTGCGTAAGAGCCCTCCGGAACATTATAGTTTACAGGGTCATATCCCCAGTTAAACTGTGGTGTATCCAGTCTGGTCTCATCTACTGAACCGTAATCATATACCGGCAGTAAATGAAGATGGGTAATACCAAGCTCCTTAATATGGTCAAGACCTGTTGCGATACCGCTTGCAGTCTTAGTACCTGTCTCTGTTAATCCTAAGAACTTACCAACATTCGAAATACCTGCACTCTCATCTGTTGATAAATCTCTTACATGAAGTTCATAAATAATCGCATCATTATATGTCTTACCTGCATTCGGGTCTGTATCAGTATCCCATCCCTCAGGATTGGTTGATGCAAGGTCAATAACCATCGCTCTCTTACCATTTACACCTGTTGTTCTTGCATATGGGTCGCAGGCTTCATTCACCTCATCCCCCACCTCTACAAGATAAGTATAATACGTACCGTTAAGGTCACCTGACTTCTCAGCTACCCATGTACCGTTTACATCAGCTGTCATCTCTAACTGCTCAATTAAATCATCTGTTCCTTCTGTGCCTGATGCATACAGATTTACCTTAACTGATGCAGCAGTTGGTGCCCACACACGGAAGGTTGTCTTCTCACTTGTCCATGTTGCACCCAAATCATTGCCGGAGTAAGTATACTCCGCTTCAAATTCGCTTGTTGAATAAATGTTTGGCATAACTACCTCATACTCATTTCCATCAAAAATTAATACATAGTTCCTAGTGTTATCCAGTTTGTCCGTAAGTGTAATAGTGTATTCACAACTCTTATCCATTGTTACATCTGTAATCTCTACTTTATTATTGCCATTCTTCAAAACAAAGACTTCTGTCAAATCACCTGCAATCTCACCTGTAGCACTCACTGTAATTAGCTTGTCTCCATCATACTTCATACCTGAAATCTTAATACCTGTTATGGCATCCTCGCCATACTCCTTGGTATAGCCTTCAATCCCCGATTCCACATAAATATGTACAGTACCTGAAACCATCTCTGCAACATCAATAAACTGGTCTCCATTAAAATCCTTTGTCCAATCCTGTGTTCTTACGATAAATCCCACGCTTGTTGCTCCCGGTGTTACAACCTTGGTTGCCACCATCTCTCCATTCTCTTCTGTGAATGCATAAGCTTTGCCTTCTGCGCCAGCCTCCCACATCCATACGTCCCAACCTTCATAGTTGGCATCCTCCCTGTGGTAATGCAGCTTGATTACCAAATCTTCGGCAGCTTGAACTACCATGACGTCAGTAAACGTGGTCATAACAGTCACAAGTAACATACAGGCTGCCAAGAGAAGTGCTTTCACTCTTCTTCCCATACTAAGCCTCCAATCCTTTTTTTGTTCCGAAAACGTTTTCTCGATTTCGGCAAAAAATATGTGCGACAACACTTTTTTTCACACAGACCACATTATAACACCCTTTTTCCAACTTCGAAATAGTTTTACATAATTTTTCGGTAACGTTCCCGTAAAAATTTTTAGGTAAATTTGCACAATTGACAGTCTCACTGTCAATCATGCAAACGAAATCCAAATATCCTCTTGGCATTACCATACATCAATGCTTCATAGGCATCTTTACTAATCAAATCCGGCAATACCTTAAAATAATCCTGATACAAAGAACGCTCTCCCTTAGGATTATGAAGATAGGTATCCTCTCCATCTATCGGAGTATCACTGCCAAACATCATCTTATGATTGCCATATCTTCTAATTGCTTCTATCGTAGTTGTCATCGGTACCCATGTGGTATCTCCGTAGAGATTATCTAACTCACCAAGCAAATCAAGTGCCTGCTTATTATCACTGCCAAGTCCCATATGCACCATCACAAACGGTACTGTCGGATATAGCTTTGCTGCCTCATACAAATATACAGGCTCCGCCGCCTCACAGCCTCCTGTATGAGACACCACTGCCAGTCCATAGCGCTTGGCAAGCTCTAAATATGGAATTACTGCCGGAGAGTTTGGCGCAATATTGGAATGAAACGGATGAAGCTTGATAGCATAGATAATATCCAGATTCTCCTTAATTAACTGTTCTAACTCCTCAGTCACTCCCTGTGTAGCAGGCTTAACCCATACCCCAACACCAATTTTATCAGGATGCTTTCTCGCAAATGCTAATACACGACGCAACGCATCCTCCTGAGATACCTGATATTCCATAGGGATTGGATTCTGCTCATGGTCTACCTCTACTGCATCTCCATTAGAAACCAAAGCATAATCAATTCCATACCGCTCCATAGCTGTCAAAACCATTTCCTCTGACATGGTAAATCCAACCTTCTCTCCACCTACATGCACATGTGTATCAATTATCATACTGTAATCCCACCTTTCCTATCGTTTTAAATTCCTTAGATAGTCCTTCACTTCCTCTGTCGGAATCTTTGACTCTATGATTTTCTGTATTCCCTTATTATATGTAACCTTGTCCATCTTATTCTGCTTTAGAAACTCAAGGGTATGATACGGAAAACAGCAAAAACACTCTGCCAATAGCCACGATGCCGCCATGGATGCATAATAGCCCTGTTCAAATGTCCTGTCTAAGGAATCTAGTACTCTTTTTAAATAAAGTCCTGGTATTTCATTACAATCTGTCAAATGCACCATATCCACACAACGAAGTCTTGGTATCTTCTTCCCCTTTTCATCACATTTAAGTAAATGCTGCATCATAATTATCAACGCAACTCTTACCTCAAACTCCTTGTGTGCATACAAATACTTCTGTATATAATTCCACGTAAACTCTCTATCCTTCTGCCATGTGGACATTCCCATAAATACACTGTCGCACACCGACCAGTTATCCACAAGCGGAATAAAGGCTTCTATATATGGAACCAGCTTTTGGGGCTCCTTGATTGCATATCCAAGAATCATACCTCTTAGCATCGTTTCTTCAAAATACACATCCTTGTCCTCTAACAGGCTCTCCCATTCTCCCTTTGCATAGCCCTTTGCCAGTTCTCTTAAAATCGGCAGACGTATTCCTATGATATTATCCTTCCCCGGTATGAGTCCTTGACTAAACTTTCCGTATTCTCCTTCTGCCAGTGCTTCCAGTTCTACTCTTATCGACTGTTTCACATTCAATCCCCTTTCGTAATCATATCATTTATGATACTTCTTTTTGCGAAAAAAATATAGATTTATTTCTCTTTCGACTTTATTTATGGTAAACTGTTGATACATGAGATATGAAGAAACTTTATTGAATTGCAGGATTCTTACATTCCTCCAATTCATAGATATTATAACTTCTAAGAAGTTGCAGAGCAAATTCTTAGAAAAGGCACATTTATGTGCCGTACATCTGATTACAGGGTTCACGAAGTGGTTCCTGTAATATATTTTATATAAAGGGAAGGTTTTGAAATGTATAAGAAATTTCATCATAAAAATAACTTAATCACATTATCACTTGTTACCTGTCTCTGCCTTACAGGATGTGGCACTACAGACAGCCAGACATCCTTTGACAGTACAGATACTAATCCTATTGTCTCCACAGAAGAATCCGTTGTTACTGAAAATAACACTGTAAACGCTACAGAAGAGGTTCCTGCTTTGGAATCCTCTTTCGCAACAACTGAAACGACAACCATAGAAGCAAGCGAGAACGAAACCACGATAGCCGCTTCAGATTTACCTACCATCATTGCCTATGCGATAGATATAGACAACACCGTATGGAGCGAAGGGGACTTGGATATCCGTTTTCCTGAAGCCTCTGCCACGGATATGACCTGGAACCAAATGCTTCCTGTTACTCTTTTTGGCGAAGCGGATATCATTGCCTCTATTCAGGCGCCGCTTACTCTTGAGAATATTCAAGCCGCAGGATATAGCGCAATCACGGAAGACGGTTCAACAGCTGCTTTTCTATCAAATGGCAGTGCTGAGTCCTATATTGTAGGCTATATGTCTCAGGATGGTACACACTTAGACTATACAGTTGCAGACCTTGACATCACTACACTGCTTAACAGTGATACTCCTACCCTACAGCATGTATTAACTACTTTAGGTACACCTAATTTCGGCTTTGCCTATAACAGCTTGGAGGCACGCTATTATTATCTGTTCGACTCCTATTATCTTGAAGTATCCATGAGCAAAGCAGATGCGGCGCAAGCTGCCTGGAATGTATCAGAAATCCTTTATTTTGATTCATCTGCTTTCTTAAATCATGATTTTGAACAGGAGCTTAATAATATCAAAGAATCAGGGTTGAACGGATTTACTTCCGACTATCTTGCACCGGTAGGCTTTTAATTTGACAAATATTTTTCTAACAGTTAAAATTTCAAATATATTTCTAAAACGTGGGGGGAACCATGTACAAAATATTAATAGCAGACGATGAAGCAATGATTCGTCAAGGAATCAAATGCCTCTTTGATTGGGAAGAATTGGGATATACTATTATAGATGAAGCAGCTAGCGGTGACTCTGCTTATCAGAAGATTATAGAACTGTCTCCGGACGTGGTTCTGATTGATATTCGAATGCCGGGTATGCTGGGACTTGATGTCATCCGTAAGGCACGTGAGGAAGGCTTCACCGGTAAGGTTATCATTTTAAGCGGCTACTCTGATTTTAAGTATGCACAGGAGGCCATTCGCTATGGCGTCCAATACTATCTGACAAAGCCCATTGACGAGGATGAATTAGAAGAAATCTTACATACCATTCGGGCCGAGCTTGATGCTGCCGTAAGTGCAGTATCAACCGCTAAGCATTATCGTGAAAAAGCACATGACTCCATCATACAGGATATTTTGCTTGGTAAGGCTGATTTGTCCCGTATGAATCTGTCAGAGTTACATATGGATTCCGATATTTATCAGGTAGTCATTTATGAAAAGTATAGTCACAACATAGCCGATGCATCCTACCGTTTCTCGGATTTATTGCGTGTTACCAATCAGGATAATCACTCCTACGATACAATTATGCTAGATAATCAGGAGGTTATTCTCTTAAAGGGACGCTTTGCCATTCAACAGTTTAATGACTTTTTGGAGCGCTATGAGCGTGAGAAAAGACCGCAAAAGGATTCTCCTTTAGATTCTCTTTTCATCACCTACGGCAGATGCGTACACTCACTAAGTGAAGTACCACTCTCCTATGAAGAAGCATCCAAACTGTTACATCGCCGCTTCTTCTGTGAACAGGGGCAGCATACCATAGGCTATGATGCGTTACCTGACTTCGAGAAGAATACGCCAATTATCAACGATACCATGCGTAATGATTATGCTGCAAGATTGCTTAATTATATTCAGGCATTCAACCGTAACAAGACCGGTGAAACCCTGAAGGAACTTCAGGATACCTTATATAATGCATCCGACTCTATAGATGCCATTAAGCTTTTCCTTGCAGACCTGTATTTGCAAATCAAAGAGCAGATTAATCATCTATATAATACCGTTGAAATTCCATTTGCCGGCAATGCAGAGATTATTCGTGGAATCGAAGACAAACGATACCTGTATGAGATTATACTTTTCTTCTCTGCGCAGTTTGAAATCATTATGTCTTCTATCGGTAATTCCAGCAGAGACAGTGTATTGGATGATATCCTGCATTATATTAACCATAACTATTCCAGCAATATTACCTTAGAGAATATTGCACCACTCTTTGGATATAACAGCTCCTATCTTGGTAAGATATTCAGCAAGAAAATGGGCGAGAACTTCAACTCCTATGTGGACCATATCCGAATCGAGCGTTCAAAGGAAATGTTGATGAAAGAGGACCTGAAGGTATACAGCATTGCTGAAAAGGTAGGCTATCGTAACGTAGATTACTTCCATATCAAGTTTAAGAAGTACGTCGGTCAAAGTCCTGCCGAATTCCGTAAGAAATATAAAGAAAACACATGACAAAAAGCTTGTCGAACGAATCTGTCCGACAAGCTTTTCTAATATTCTTTAATCCGGTCTGTATTTGATTGCCATATACTGTACAAACTCTTCATAAGGAAGTGTTACTTCAACAGAGCCCATCGCATATGGTCCTACCTCATAGGGGTCAAGGGTTATTACAATCCCCTCATTACTTAAGTACCAGCTCACATATCCATCCTGAGCGAACATACCTCTTACCGTTGATTCGTAATCTGCAAAAAGCCAATCCGCATATTCCCCTGACTCCAGATAATCCACTATACCTTCTATCGCAACCGCTTGAAAGCCTTCATCATCTGCAATCAATCTATCCAGACTAATCATTTCCCCCGTCTCAACATCAAAGGTGTAGCCTATACGTCCATGATTACCATGCGCACCACCGACATATTCGCTATGCTCTCCTTTAAAGCTCACTATAACCTCATCTACACGTGCTGTACTAAACTCCATAGTTGTATAGAACTCCACAAAGTTCTCCGGTGTCTCTGCAAGTACATAATTCTCTGCTGCCCAGCTTGCATACTCCTCAGACATGGCCAGTACCTCGCTATATACCAAGCCTGACCACTCATCCAATGCCTGCGCCAAAACATCAAATCCCTCATTGGTAACCTCTGCTTTACAGCAGATAGAAGTTAACAGCACCTGTGTGCCGTCCTCGATATACCATACCTCTTCTATCGGTGTAATCAATATCTCAGGAACAGAAAGTTCCTCCACAACAGACTCTTCCACCGTCATCTGCTCAGTCTCTAACATAAGTCCTTCCGCAGTCTGTGCCAATGCCGCAGACTCTTCCCTTAAAATGACAGCTACATCCTCCTGCAAAACCGAACTGTCATCCTTTGTATCAGCTCCGCAGCCAAACAGGCATACTCCTGCTACTGCCACGAGCAACCCCATAACAATCTTCTTTTTCATAACCTTCTCCTCAACTCTGACTAACGTCAACGTAAATTTTATCAAAGACCGATTGTTATGTCTACCTAATTTTATCTTAAAATAACATTTGCACAGCCTTCCGGAATATACCATTTCATTTCTACAAACTCGTTATCCTCTGTAGTCATTACAAAAACCGGCAGACTCTTCATCAATCCGCCCATTGCATCATAACAATCCGCATAAAATGTATTCATCCCGTACATCAGTGTATCCGTCTGAATTACTACACCTGATACTTTTAAGCAATCTAATGCCGCAGTATGCTCCATGATAACGCCACCAACAGCGAGCTGGGCATCATTCTTTCCCTGTAAAATACTTTTATAGGAAACGATCTTATCATCATATATAGCAGAATAGCTATCGCCCTCTACTTCAAGCTTTACCTGATTCTTCTCTGCCATATCACACTGCACACCAATATAATCAACAACTGTAGGATTCGACACCTTATACACGGCAATCGCAGTTGCGCCCGTGCCAACACCTGCAATCGCCATTCTTGCCTTGCCATTTCCTGCATCTTCTAACACTGCCACTGCAATATCATCATCTGCTCCCATTACCGCAATATCACCATAGCTGTTTTCACCGTAACTTAACTCCACCACGACAGTTTCTCCAAGCCCCAGCTTTACATTATCCTTTACAATATCGATTACGGTATTGTCTGCTGCCTGTACATTGGTTGGTGCAATACATGACAACACCAATGTCAAAGCAGCGATTCTTTTAAATAAATTTTTCATAAGTTTGTTACCTCTCTCTCTTTATTCGCTACGCAATGCATCAATTGGACTAAGCTGACTCGCTTTCTTTGCCGGTGCCCATCCGAAAATAATACCAACTGCTGTTGAAAAACCTACACCAAGTGCAACCGCTGATGCCGAAAATGCAAACGGTGTATCCAGCAATGCCATAACTGCCACTGAAATCAAAAGACCAAGCACCACGCCGATAAATCCTCCTAACAAAGACAGAACAATCGACTCCAATAAAAACTGCAGCTGAATTCTTCCCGGCGTTGCTCCCATTGCCTTTCTAAGTCCGATTTCCTTCGTTCTCTCTGTAACAGATACCAGCATCATATTCATAATTCCGATACCTCCAACCAGTAATGCGATAGACGCAATACCTGCCAACATATAAGTGAGGGTATCCATCATGGAATTCATGGTCTCTAACAAACTATCCATAGAGAATACACTATATCCGTCATCACGCTGATTAAATGCCTGATATAAAATCCCCTCTATCTCTTCCATCAGAGGCTCTGTCATATCCGTATTTTCTATATATACCTCAAGGCTTGTAATTCCATCAGTTCCTGTTACCTTCTTTGCAATTGTATAAGGTATCTTTGCCGAACCATCACTGGTGCTTCCCATCGCTGACATCGCCACCATTAGGTCATCGCTTTCGCCTTCCATACCAATCACCTGATAACTGATTCCTCCAAGCAATACGTCCTGTCCTATCGGATTCTCACCCGCAAACAGATTCTCTGCCAGCTTCTGATTAATGACACATACATAGGATTCATTCGCGATATCTGTATAGGTAAGTGGTCTTCCCAAGGTCACAAGGCCTGTATTGTTCATATAATAATCATCACTGATTCCCTGAATCGACACGGAATCTACCATCTTAGCACCTCTTCTGGCACCGGAGGCTGTGACACTAATCTGAGGATTCACACCTGCTACATTATCCAATGCTTCTATTTGTGCCAAATCTGCCTCTGTCAATCCATGCTTGAGCGGCGTACCATATGCAGAAACACTTAAAGTACCGGCTCCCAGAGAAGAAAACTCACCCATAACATAATTAATTACACCATCTACTATTGTAATCATGGAAATAACTGCTGCAACACCGATTATAATACCCAATGTCGTAAGAAATGTTCGCATTTTATTTCCTTTGATATTCTGCCAGGAAAGGGCTATACTTTGTCTGATAATTCCAAAACTATGCATCTGTCAAATCTCCTTCCCCGATATTACCATCCAAAATCCTTACAATTCTCTTGGCATGGCTTGCTATTTTGGCATCATGTGTAATCATGATAATTGTTCTTCCATCCTCATTCAGTTCATGGAACAACTCCATAACCTGCTTACCTGTCTTCTGATCCAATGCTCCTGTCGGCTCATCCGCAAGCAGGATTGCCGGATTGTTTGCCAATGCTCTTGCAATCGCTACTCTTTGCTGCTGACCACCTGAAAGCTGATTTGGATAATAATCCAGCTTATCTCCCAAGCCAACCTTTTCAAGCATTTCTCTTGCTCTTTCATTCTGCTTCTTCTCTGACATTCCTGCATAAATGAGAGGCATCTTCACATTCTCCAATGCCGTCTGTCTTTGCATCAGAAAAAATGACTGGAAAATAAATCCTATTTCCTTATTCCGAATCTGTGCAAGTGAACTCTCATCCTCATCCTTAATTGTCTTTCCATGCAATACATATTCGCCGCTTGTAGGAACATCAAGACAGCCTATAATATTCATCAGAGTTGACTTTCCTGAACCCGAAGGACCTAATACCGCAAGAAACTCGCCCTTATTCACAGTCAAATCTATACCTTTTAATACTGTAGAGACCTCTCCGCCAACAATGTACTCTTTTACGATGTCCTGCATCGTTAATATTACCTCTGACATGACAGCCTCCCTATTCTACACTCATCATCATTTGCATGTAGTAATCAAGATTCGGCATTTCCAGTACAATATCTCCTTCCTGAACACCGTCTAAAATCTGCACCCAGCTTCCGTCAGATACACCAAGTGTAACATCCCGCATGATTTCCTTACCTTCTGCATCATACATAAGGACATAAGCAGTATTATCATCATGATACTGAATAGCATCCATTGGAAGTGCCAGCACTCCTAATTCCTCAGTTTTAATCAGCTTAATTTCTGCCGATAATCCGCTACTAATATCCTCTGCAGTTGTAAACTCTACTACCGACTCCAGGAAAGCCACATCGCTCTGAGAAACAGCCTTCTTAGCAATGCTTGCTATTCTACCCTCGTAGGTCTTATCCAATGCATTAATATAAATCTGCACCTCATCATCCACTGCAACGTCTTTCACATCATACTCATCAATCTTAATCTTCGCCTGCATAGTTGACAAATCTGTAATCTCAGCCACAGGAGTTGCCGCACCGATATACTCTCCTGCCTTAATCTTCAAGCCGGTAATATATCCTTCCATAGAAGCATAAATCACATAATCCTCTAAGGATTCCTTCATATGGTCAATATCCATCTGTGTAGAAGTAAGATCTGCAAGTGCAGTTGTTCTTTCAAGATTATTATTATAGGTATTAAGATTCTGATTCATGGATAAAATCGCTGCTTCATAATCTCGCTGTGCATCCAGTAATCTCTCTTCTGCATCAATAAACGCATCATAATAATCCTCGATTGCCTCTTTTGCCTTTTCTCTTGCGTCCTCAAGATTATCCTTAGCAGCCTTTACATTATTATCAAGCACTGCCTTGGTCTCATCAGAGATTGGATTTCTGTCTGAATACTGTGACATACTCTGATTATAGCTTAGCTGTGTAGACAGCAGGCTCTTCTTTGCAGCAATAATCGCATCTGTATTGTCCGCCTCATAGTCAAGCACTGCTTCATTATATGTATCCGCTGCCTTCTGATAACTCTCCTGTGCAGCCATTAACGCATCCTGTGCACCATTTATGGAAGCATTTAATCCTAAAGAAATCTGCTCCTGCAAATTGCCAAGACTATTCTGACTATCCTTAATATTATATTCATTATTCTTCTGACTCTGTGCCAAAGCCACCTCAGACTTTGTTATGTTGTATTCTATATCAGAGGAATCAAGGACTGCAATCACATCACCTTTCTTTACCCTATCGCCATCCTTCACCTTTACCTCTAATACCTTTGCTGAAACATCTGAATATACATTCACGCTATTTACAGCCTCCACATTTCCTGCAAACTCAAGGTATGTAACAATATCTCTCTTCTCTGCTGTGACCTGCTCATAGAGCGTTGTCGTGCTTCCCTTTCCGCAGCTAAAAAGCATTACAATAATCAACACCACAACAACCACAATTACAATCCATTTTTTCTTACTTTTTTTCTTTTTCATATCTCCTCGCCTTTCGTCTCTTTGACCTTCTATCTTATTGTCATAACTGAATAAATATTCACTCACAAACCCATTTTACAACAAAGGTATTGTAATAACTATTAAGAAAAAATAAAAAAAACATGAAAGTTGTACAAAATTACATCTTTCATGTTCTTTTCTTATATTAACCGCAAATAATCTGTATTATTTTACACTTACTTCTCCTGCAAGAACTCTCTTATAATCCTCATAGTTCTTTGCAAGCAGTGCCGGTGTATCTAATCCATACGGACACTGACTCTTACATTTATTGCAATGGAGACAATCCTCTATCTTCTTCATCTTTGCCTGAACCTCCGGAGTCAGCTGCAATTCAGACGGTGAACGACGAAGCAATAAAGACATTCTGGCACAATTGTTAATCTCAATTCCTACAGGACATGGCATGCAATAACCACAGCCTCTACAGAACTCGCCAATCAACTCTGCTCTGTCTGCTTCTATGATACTCTTAATCTCCTCCGTCATAGTCGGCGGATTATCTATGTAGGAAATGAACTCATCCAGCTCCTTCTCTCTTTGCACTCCCCAGATAGGCAATACATTCTCATACTGTGCCTCAAATGCATATGCCGCAGCTGAGTTTGTAATCAAGCCTCCTGACAACGCCTTCATAGCGATAAATCCCATACCTGCTTTCCCACACTTTTCAACCAAAGCAATATCCTTATCAGATGCAAGATAACAGAATGGGAACTGTAAGGTCTCATACAAACCTGACTCAATCGCCTCCTCTGCTACAGAAAGCCTGTGATTGGTAATACCGATATGACGAACCTTTCCCTGTGCCTTTGCCTCAAGCATTGCTTCATATAAACCTGTTCCATCCCCCGGCTTTGGGCAGAAGGACGGATTATGGAACTGATACAAATCAATATAATCCGTCTTTAAATTGCGTAAAGAAATTCCGAGATGCTCCCAAAACTCCTTGGCATTTGTTGCCGCAGTCTTAGTCGCAATATATACCTTCTCTCGCATTCCCTCAAAGGCTTCGCCAAGCTTTTCTTCGCTATCCGTATAGGACCTTGCCGTATCAAAGAAGTTAATCCCGGCATCATATGCCTTTCTCGCAAGATATACGGCATCCTCGGCACTGATTCTTTGTATCGGAAGAGCGCCAAAGCCATTCTTATTCACTGTCATTCCTGTCTTTCCTAATGTAACTGTCTGCATCCTTATGTTCCTCCTCGAAGACTAAAAGTGCCTGCATATCCGCAAGCACTTCAATCTATTATTTCTTATATTTATCAGATTCACTTACCACCTGATATACATCAATTCTCTGTAAGTCGCACTCCGGCATACCAATAAATAGTCCTCCATACTGATAGCTATCGCCATCCTTCTCGATACGAATTACTTCTATAAATGCATGAATGACTTCCTTTGTCCAAATTGTTAAGAATGCTTCATATACATTTCCCATATCTAACAATCTGTCACATTTAAAACCAATTCCTGTCTTAGAAACATTTAACACATCAACACCTATTTCTTCCTTCTCACCAGAATCCAGTCTTGATGCTAATAAATGAGACTTTAACTCCATACGTTTGCTACGTCTTCTCTCTTCCATTTTATAAACCTTCCCTTTCCGTTATCTGTAAGTGATATATCATCTTGCAGATACACAGCTTTCTCTTAAATATTATGCGTGTCACCTGCTGTCCCCTTCGAATTGTATACGCATTTATAGTAAAATTGTATCGTATTTCGACGATTATGTCAACGTCATGGTTATATGATTATCATAGCATCACCAAAACTAAAGAATCGATAACGCATATCCACTGCTGTCTTATAAGCCTCCAACACCTGCTCTCTTCCTGCCAAAGCCGATACCAGCATAATCAATGTAGACTCAGGCAAATGGAAATTGGTAATCAGTCCATCTAATACCTTAAACTGATAACCCGGATAAATAAAAATCTCTGTATTATCACAGCCGGCTTCTACCAAGCCCTCTGCATTTGCCGCACTTTCAATTGTTCTGCAACTGGTAGTACCTACACAAATAACTCTGCCGCCAGCCTTCTTTGTGCTGTTAATCAGCTCTGCCGCTTCTTCAGAAACCTGATAGAACTCGGAGTGCATATGATGATTAATCAGATTATCCTCCTTTACAGGTCTGAAGGTTCCAAGTCCTACATGAAGTGTCACATAAGCAAGCTTTACTCCCTTGGCTTCTACCTTTGACAAAAGCTCCCGTGTAAAATGTAAGCCCGCTGTTGGTGCCGCTGCTGAACCTTCGTACTTCGCATATACCGTCTGATAACGGTTCTTATCCTGAAGCTTATGTGTTATATATGGTGGTAGAGGCATCTCTCCTAATCTATCTAATACCTCTTCAAAGATTCCTTCATAGGAAAACTGAATCAAACGATTGCCTTCCTCAACCACATCAATAACCGTACCTGTTAATATACCGTCGCCAAAGGAAATCACCGCTCCCGGTCTTGCCTTTTTACCAGGCTTTACCAGAGTCTCCCATATATCATTTTCCCTACGCTTTAATAACAATACCTCTATGGCCGCTCCCGTATCAGCCTTCACACCCATTAATCTTGCAGGAATTACCTTGGTATTATTCAATACCAGACAATCGCCTTCCTGCAAATAATCAAGTACATCCATAAAGGTATGATGCTCAATCGCTCCCGTACTCTTATCTAACTTAAGAAGTCTTGAACCGGAACGGTCCTCTAATGGATCCTGCGCAATCAGCTCCTCTGGTAAATCAAAATAAAAATCTGACTTCAATAGCTCTTTCATGAGTAATCCTTTCATTCCTATATTATTAAGCTTTTCTCATCGGGCATCTTATAGTTCAAAGCTTTTTCTTCCCTATTCCATTCCCTCAAGAAATGCCTTATACGCTCTCATTGTCTCATATACATCTGCCTTGCTTGTTACTTCCCAAGGTGC
>JAZNMO010000204.1:0-5216 GCA_045579665.1 Lachnospiraceae bacterium | reverse complement strand
CACA
The DNA here is from genome assembly GCA_045579665.1 of Lachnospiraceae bacterium. Lineage (GTDB taxonomy): Bacteria > Bacillota > Clostridia > Lachnospirales > Lachnospiraceae > COE1. Next base: position 5,212 of record JAZNMO010000204.1, on the reverse strand, counting down.
AAAAGGAACTTGTAATATATGTATTCATATTACAAGTTCCCTATATAATTTACTATATTTTTCCAGTGTTCTATACAATTTGACGTAAATGTATAGATTCCATGGTACATTTTTCTAACTCATATAATCCATTCTCTTTCATAGAGTATGGCTTCTCAAAGCGAACTCTTCCACTTACCTCCAAGCCATCCACACATCTTGCATATACTGCTGGAATATGATGTGGATACACATCCCTTTCCGAAGGCTGTTCATCAAAGCAGCCAAATGGCTGTGTGCCCTGAGAACACATAGTGATATTCGCATCCTCTACTATGACATTGCGGATTCTTGCATCCTGCTCACCGCCAAAGAAGATAGACGACTCTGCCTTCATATACACATGGTCGAAGGTAATATTACGAATCGTTCCGGGAAATTTGTGCTCTGCATTACGGTAGGTTGCATTGATGAATAATGGTTCACCATTTCCCCACCATCTTGTCGGTCCATGTTCTCTCATACCATCTGCATACTTCAATACACTTCCCGTAATATGATGAATATGAATATCCTCAATGGTTGCTCCATCTCTTACCCAGATACCGATACCTCTTGAACAATCCTTTATCACGCAATCACTCAAAATGACATTTCTGATATCACCATGCGTCTCCGTTCCTATCTTTAACGCTGAATCCCTAGAATACAGCACACAGTTATTAATCACGATATTCTCGCAGGTTCCATACTTTGCCGCCATCGGCTTGGTTGTCTTAAGTACGATGGCATCGTCACCTGTCTTAATCAGACAACCGCTAATAATCACATCCTGACAGGTATCCGGGTCGATACCATCATTGTTCGCACCTCTGATGTCATTTAATATCTTGATATCCTGAATACGCACATGCTTACAGCCTGCCATATGCAATGTCCAGAATGCAGCATCCTTAATCGTAATATCCTTAATGGTCAGATTGGTAACATCCTCTAAGAAGGTAGTTCTTGGTCTGAATGCTGCTACCTGCAAAGGACACTCATGCGCACCGTTGTCTGCATTATCATCAATAAACACCTTATCACCCTGACCGTAGATAACACCCTCACCTGAAATGGTAATATTCTTGGCATGACATGCGAAAATAAAGCAGCCGCCATCCCAGCCTGTACATTCATTATCATCATCAAAGAGCTTTGCAAAGTCTAAGATATCCTCTTCCTGCAAGCTACTGATAAGAACTGCGCCCTTTTCCAAATGAAAATCAATATTGCTCTTTAATACAATAGTACCGCTGTAAAACTCTCCTGCCGGGATTACAACCTGTCCTCCCTGCTTTGAGGCTTCATCAATCGCCTGCTGAATCGCTGCTGCATTATTGGTCTTACCATCTGCAACTGCACCGTAATCTAATATATTATATGTATTTGCCATAGTCTTATAACCTTCCCTTTCTTTATTCGTTCTTCAAATCTTCAAGCCCCATTGAAAACACCATCGGTAATAATAAGAAATTCTCCTCTCCTGAAAGCTCATGGTCAAAATGGCTCTCCGGGTCCGCCTTTATCCATTCCTCTATCGCTTTAGACGGCTCATTGCTTTGATGATTGATATGCGTAAACTGCTTCGGCTCTTCAAAGTACGAGAATAAAATATCCTCATGTAATGCTATAAACTGGTATTTGTCCCCTTCCAGTAAGCCTTCATCCACGATAGCCTTATGATGATATACATAGGAAAACATCTTGTCCTCCTTGAGATATGCAATTCTTCCACGTCTAATCTTCTTCTCGCTACGCTTCCATTCATCTATACTCTCCGGTATCGCATGATAATAAATCGGATACATATATGCCCATGGTGTCATGCCCTCTCTCTCGGGCCATAATGCTAAGCACTTTGACAGATTCGGAAACAGCTCCAATGGAGTCAAATCCTTTTCTAATGCTTCCACATAAAGGAAAAGCATATTTTCATGACGGTAAATTGCCACAGTAAGATATCTCTGTGATTTAATGGCTTCCTCAACCACCAGCTTGTCCCGCTTTAAAGTATTTTCTAAATCACTATCATCTAAAATACACGCTCTGTAATTCTTTCTGTATATCATGCCATCCCTCCATACCTATGCTCTATCAATCCATACTTCTGCATCTGTATCCTTCTCCAACCTCTGTATCGCTCTTGCAATCTCACGTTCCCTTTGCTCCGCATCCTCTATATCAAACAAGCGACGGTCTAGTGTCTTTAAATATTGATATCGAATCACATCCGCTTTTTTCACTCGATAATCCCTGCCATATAACCTCGGAATCGTCCATATCTCTCCCAAAGAAAAAAATTTCATTTTGTTCTTCATAGAGACATCCTGTTCCATCGGTTGCCTAGTTACCTCATGAAAGCTCTGTAGCTCTATCAATTGTTCCTTCTCCTGTCTACGTTCTTCAATCTCCTGTATACGTTCCTCATAAACAATCGCCCGATTCTGCGCAACATACTGTCTGTCCCACTCTAGCTCTTCTTCATAAGCTCGCTTCTCTTGCTGTAAGAGTTCTGGCAAATCATGTGTAAAGCTACCATCTTCTCTCACCAGTAGCTCCACTAACGGATACTGCTTTTCTTTCAAGAATTCTCTTCCCTCTATCCGCAGCATCTTCTTTACAATGAGACTATGCGTATCAATCTCTAGATATCTGACTTCACCCTCTAGCTTACTCACAAGATATTCAAAGGTTGTAAATCTTCTATTCTTATACTGCTCACGATATTTCAATATATAAATCGGCTGATATCCCAACATCTGTAGCGTCTCATATTCTTGCTCTAGCTTCTCAAGCTTTGGAATACTAGCAAGATATTTTACAGCAATCGCTGGATGCTCCTCTAACTCTATGACGAAGTCTAGACAAATCCCTTCCTCAGGAATAACATTCGATAAAATCTCCCTTTGGGGAAAAGACTGCTTTAGCAAATGGTAAATCTGCCTCTTTGCTACACAGTTCTTCTGGTTCCTGCTAAAATCACGAACAATACACTTGCTCCCCTCATGATGCTTAAAGAAAGGCTCCATAACTGGCCCTGCACATAGAATAAGCGGTTCTCCACAATCAGGACAGGTAAAGGCATTCTTCTGACTTTCCATGCGCATCTTCAGACGGTATTCTTCATGATAATTACCTGATATATCCTTTAATTCATAGGCAAACCAGCGTTTTCCTTCATAATATGCGCAGTCCTGAATTACCATATAGTTTCCTCCCCATTATATGCTATCCATATAAAGCATTTGAATTTATTCTCTTTTCCTAAATACATCCTGTGTTATTACTAACCTGCCCGCTTCTATTTGATTGTACCAAAAAAGGACTCAAAAGTCTTTATTTTCTTGATTATTGAGCCCTTTACTTACTTTACATCATTTACTTCTTTATACGATACTTGATTATGTATTAGACATAACCATCAATCACATTTCCCAATGGCTCATCTGCCCAATAAATAAAAATTGCATCATATTCTTGTGAACTATAGATTCCATTATGACCATAGCAACCAGGTTGTTCACTATAATATACGCCTTCCAATTTGTATTGAATCGAAATATATAGATACTTATCATCTGGCAAATTCTCTATCATGGATTTTATATTATGAATCTCTGCCTCTGACAATTCAGACTTATCCAAAACCTCTCCCAAAAGCTCTTCATACTCTAGAACACTTATATATCTCAATCTTGGAGATGAATACTTTATTAGTCCTATATCCTCCATATTTGAACTAATCGGAATTTCACATAAATAGTTGAACTCGATATCTCTAGATTCGCCCAAAATACTATCATAGAAATATATACAAATAAATCCAATAACCAAAACCATAATAACTGATATTATCAATATACCACGAATAATGTTCTTTTTCACTTCATATCAGCCTTTCTAAATCAACAAAATATAAATGTTATGAACACCCGACTAGCAAAATCTAACTACATGTCCAATTCATTAAGATATTGCGTCAATTCATCACACTTAATCTCAAGGTATGCTTTTGTTATTCCTTTTTCATCATATATTGCTCTTTGCCATTTGTTATCATTTCTTACAACAATATTGAATCTGTCTGTCCCATCTGAATAAATGAATTCCATATAATATGGTGAATCAGCTCCACAATCATCATCAATATAATAAATAAAGTAACTATGCTTTGCATTTTTCATTAAATTATATATATGTTCCCTTTGCTTGGAATCATCAATAATGATTTCTTCGTACTTTTGGGTTTCTCTAATATATTTATGAACAATTATTTCCTGCAAACATTCTATGTCTTGTGATACAGTTGGTGCGTACCAATATTGTCTCCATAATGCAAACAGCAAAACAAGAATAATAATCATAATTGCTTCCTTCTTTTTCTTAAGAGAATCCCCCTTCTTTACAGCTTTACCGTCTGCATTTTCCGCTTCGCTCATTTTCCCCTCTCCTATATTCTTCATTAGTAGAACATGGTAATAGTTTACACATATCAGTAATAATCTCTTAGTACCACTTATAAAACTACCAGCAGTAAATACTGCTGGTAGCAAATTATAAAATATATCTCTTTATAATAGACTAAATGACACCATTCTTTCTCAGTATTTCCAGATTGGCTTCTTTTCTTCTCTCCAACTCTTTCTTTGCTCTTGCGTACAGTTCAGGGTCTGCGTAAACCTTATCTCTTGACTCAGCAACTGTTTCAATAATTCCTCGGTATAGCAATCTATATTGCTCTTCGTATGTTCCACCAATTTGCTTTGCTTCCAAGCGTTTTCTTACCCTATCAAGATGCTTCTGAAGTAGTGCTTGATAACTATCACGGTCGTTAGCTCTAATCAATACAAGAGCATCATTATTACATAACTCTATATCCTCTGCTCTTCGTATTGCATCCAACCCGATTTTTTTCCTATGTTCAATATAAGAATCTAAATCTACTACGTCATCAAACACAGGAATAATCACTTTCTTTGTCTTACTTAATGACTGTTCAATTACATCCTGCATCGTTTCATCATTGTATATATATTGCAAAGGCTCTATGTCTTTACCTACAAACTCATGTGAATACCTATACAAATCTGCTCCCCAGTATAAAACTTCTTTCGGAAGAAGAGAATATGTATATACAGATAATATTCCTGAGAATACATTATAGTTCTTATACCCTTTCATGGTAGATGAT